>DASXCH010000033.1:0-12319 GCA_036491275.1 Caulobacteraceae bacterium | reverse complement strand
CGTCCGCCCCTCATTCCAGGTCGTGGAGGGGTTCGTCGTCCCAGATGGGGCGGGAGCTGGTGTGGCCGAAGCGTGAGTAGCGTGGCCGGGCCTGGGGTCCGTGGCGGGGCAGGCCCGTGCTGTTCCAGCCCGACCCGGTCCAGGCCGTCCAGTCGGGATTGATGTTGAGATCGAAGCACAGGCGCTCGAGGATCTGGCGCAAGGGCGCGGCGTCGAGATCGGCATAGGCCGGGTCCTCGGCCAGGCGCTGCTCGATGGCCAGCAAGAAGTCGTCCAGCTGTTCCTCGCTCTCGGACTCGCGCTCGGCGACGACGCGCAGGCACTGGCGGACCGTCTCGCGCCGCTGCGGATCGCCGCGCACCCCGCCGCGCTCATCGGCCCGCTTGGGCGAGCTCCAGGCGGCGATGCGCCGCTGGCGCTGGCGGGTCTCGGTGAGACCATCCTTGAGGGCCGCCAGCGCCTCGTCGGTCTCGGCCTCCAGCTTCAAGGTCAGGCGCAGCGAGCGTGTCAGGCTGGCGTAGTGGTCCACCGGATCGCGACGCTTGCCCGATGAACTCGTCGCCGAGGCTTCAGACGCCCTGGCCTCCCCGTCGGTCTCCAGGGCGCGCAGCATCCTCATGCCGATCTCGGTCATCTCTTCGAGGATGCGCAGCCGCTTCTCGGCGCGCAGGACGGCAGGATCGTCCGCCAGGTCGGCGGCCGCATCGGCTGGGATGAGGGTCTCGATCAACATGACCGCATTGTCGCATACTGCAAGTCACCGTGTCAAGGCAGATTGCAAGGATATTCTCGTTATGTTCCGCCATGGATTAGAATCCATTCGGCAATAGGCAATCTCAAAGATTTCCAAGCGGCGTCTGGCGGACGTGTTCAAGGGGCGCGACCTGCGTGGTCGAAATGTACAAGCGCTCCCGCATGAAAAGCGCTAGCATGAGCCTCGTTCAGGCCCTTGCTTGGCCGGTCGCTCCGGAGCGACGAAATGATCAGCATCAACGTCAACGGCGCGGATCGTCAGGTCAACGTCCAACCCGATGCGACGCTGCTGTGGGTGCTGCGCGACGTCCTGGGACTCACCGGCACCAAGTTCGGCTGCGGCATCGCCCAGTGCGGCGCCTGCACGGTGCACATCGACGGCAAGCCGGTGCGTTCATGTCTGCTGCGCGTGGGCGCGATTGGGCCCCGCCGCATCACCACCATCGAGGCCATCGGCGCCACCCGGAACGGCGCGCGGGTGCAGAAGGCCTGGCTCGACGTCGAGGTCATCCAGTGCGGCTACTGCCAGTCCGGCCAGATCATGTCGGCGACGGCGCTGCTCGATCAGATCCCGCAGCCGGATGACGCCGACATCGACGCGGCCATGGCCGGCAACATCTGCCGCTGCGGCACCTATGTGCGCATCCGCCAGGCGATCAAGGACGCGGCGGCGCTGGCATGACCGCCGCGACCCAGCCCACGCTCTCGCGCCGGTCGCTGCTGCGGACCGTCGGCGGGACGGCGCTGGTGGTCGGGTTCTTCGCGCCGATCGGTGGCGCGGTCGGCGATGAGACCGGCGGGGGATACGCGCCCAACGCCTTCATCCGGATCGACCGGCAGGGCGATGTCACCCTGGTCATGCCGCAGGTGGAGATGGGCCAGGGCGTCTACACCGCGATCTCGATGATCCTGGCCGAGGAGCTGGACGCGGACTGGGCCAAGGTGCGCACCGAACACGCGCCGCCGGATGAGGCCCACTACAAGAATCCGATGCTCGGCATGCAGGCCACCGGCAACTCCAACTCGATCCGCGCCTGGTGGAAGCCCCTGCGCACCGCCGCGGCGGCGACACGCGCCTGCCTGGTCGAGGCGGCCGCTCGCCGCTGGCGGGTTCAAGCCAGTGTGTGCAGGACCGAGGCGAGCGAGGTGATCCACAGCGCGAGCGGGCGAAGGCTCGCCTACGGCGATCTGGTCGGCGCGGCCGCGGCGATCCCACCGCCGGCCAATCCGCCGCTGAAGGACCCGAGCGCCTTCCGCCTGATCGGACGGCCGCTCAAGCGCCTCGACACGCCGGACAAGACCAACGGCGTGGCGAAATATGGCATCGACGCCATGCCGCCCGGCGTGAGGTTCGCCACCCTGGCCCAAAGCCCGGTGCTCGGCGGCAAGGTGGCGAAGGTCGACGATACGCGCGCCCGCGCCGTCCCGGGCGTGCGTCAGATCGTCGTGCTCGACGACCTCGTCGCCGTGGTCGGCGACCACATGGGGGCCGCCAAGCAGGGCCTCGACGCCCTGGAGATCGCTTGGGACGACGGCCCGAACGGCGCCGTCTCTTCCGACCTGATCTGGAGCCGGCTGCGCGCCGCCAGCAACCGCGCCGGCGCGGTCGCCAAGGACGTCGGCGATGTCGACCGAGCGCTCGCGCCGTCCGACGCCATCTACGGCCAGACCTACGAGATGCCGTTCCTGGCGCACGCGACGATGGAGCCGCTCAACTGCACCGTCCACATCACGCCGGCCTCGGCGGAGGCGTGGATCGGCACCCAGGTGCTGGAGCGCGTCCACGCGGCCATCGCCAAGGCGGCGGACCTGCCCGAAAGCAAGGTCACGGTCCACAACCACCTCATCGGCGGCGGCTTCGGGCGCAAGCTCGAGCCGGACATGGCCTATCAGGCGGCGCGGATCGCCAAGCAGGTCAAAGCGCCGGTCAAGGTGGTGTGGACGCGCGAGGAAGACACCCGCCACGATTTCTATCGGCCGGTGTACCACGATCAGCTGTGGGCGCGGCTCGACGGCGGCAAGATCGCCGGCTGGAAGCACCGGGTCACCGGCTCGGCGGTGATGGCGCGCTTCGCTCCGCCCTTCTTCCAGAAAGGCGTCGATCCCGACGGCGTGGATTCGGCGCGGGACCTCCCCTACGACATCGAGAATCTGCGGGTCGAGTTCAACCGCGAGGAGCCTCCGGGCCTCAACACCGGCTTCTGGCGCGGCGTCGGGCCGAACAACAACGTCTTCGCCATCGAAAGCTTCATCGACGAACTGGCCCGCCGGGCGGGTCAGGATCCGGTCGCATTCCGCCGCGCCCACCTCAATGGCGCGCCGCGGATGAGGGCCGTGCTCGATCTGGCGGCGGACAAGTCGGGCTGGGGAACGCCGCTCCCGCCGCGATGCGGGCGCGGCGTGGCCGTACAGCCCTCGTTCGCGAGCTTTATCGCCGCGGTCGTCGAGTGCGGGGTGGACGACGCCGGCGAGGTGACGCTTCGGCGCGTCACCAGCGCGGTCGATACCGGGATCGCCGTCAACCCCGATACGATCGTCGCCCAGCTGCAGGGCGGCCTGATCTTCGGCCTGACGGCCGCGCTCTACGGCGAGATCACGATCGAGAACGGGCGCGTCCAGCAGTCCAACTTCCACGATTACCGGATGCTGCGGATCGACCAGGTTCCGCCGATCGAGGTCCATGTGGTCAAGAGCGGCGAGCCGCCCGGCGGGATCGGCGAGACCGGCACGACCGCTTCGATCCCGGCGCTTCGCAACGCCATCTTCGCGGCCACCGGCGTGGCGCTCCGGCGGATGCCGATCGACCGGGCGCAGCTGGCCAAGGTCGCGCGGACGTGAAGGCCGGCCGGCGTCTCGGGATCGTCGCGGCGATCGTCGTCGTCATCGCCGGGGCAATCGCCTGGATCATGCTGCCGCCGCGGGCCCTGAGTTTCGCGAGCGGCCGGACGGTCGATCTGGCGGCCTACAAAGGGGCAAACCCCACCGGCGCGCCGCCGGAGCTGGCCGCCGCCGATGTCATCGCCCGCGGCAAGTATCTGACCAGGGCGGCCGACTGCGTGGTTTGCCACACCGCCCCGGGCGGCCAGCCCTTCGCCGGCGGCCTGGCGATCCCGACCCAGTTCGGGGTGCTCTATTCGCCGAATATCACCGGCGACCGGCAGACCGGCATTGGCGCGTGGACCGACGCGGAGTTCATCCGGGCCCTCCACCAGGGCATCGGCAAGGACGGCCAACGCCTCTATCCGGCGTTTCCGTACGAGTCCTACACGCTGATGACGGACGCCGACGCGCTGGCGATCAAGGCCTATCTGCTCAGCCTGCCGCCGACGCACGCCACGGCGCCGCCGACGCAGCTGAAGTTCCCGTTCAACCAGCGCTGGCTGATGGCGCTCTGGTCGCTGTTCTACAACCCGGACCATCGGTTCCAGCCGAACCTCGACCGCAGCGCGCAGTGGAACCGGGGCGCCTATCTGGCCGAAGCGCTGGAGCACTGCGGCGACTGTCACACGCCCCGCAACCTCGCCCAGGCCCTCGACAATCGGCAAAAGTTCGCCGGCGCCGTGGCCGAGGGATGGCGGGCCTACAACATCAGCGCCGATCCCGCCTCCGGCGTCGGCGGCTGGACCGATGCGGCGCTGGCGCAATATCTGAGAGTGGGTCACGCCGAAGGTCACGGCGCCGCCGGCGGCCCCATGTCGGAGGTGGTGGACGCCTCCCTGAGCCAGCTGACGCCGGGCGATGTCGGCGCCATCGTCGCCTACCTGCGGACCGTGCCGGCGATCGCCACGCGCGATCTCCCCGCCCCGGTGATGCGGCCGGCTTCCGATCTTCCGAAGGCGATGCCGGCGAGCTTCGATCCGCGCGGCAAGCAGATATTCGAAGGCGCCTGCGCCAGCTGTCACGGCTGGAGCGGGGTCAGCCTGCTGACGAACGACGCGACCCTCACCGGCGTCCGCGCGATCAACGATCCCAGCGCCACCAACGTCGCCCAGATCGTGCTGGCCGGCCAAAGGCGGCCGAACGGCGCGGTGAGCATGCCGGCGTTCGGCGCCGCCTACTCCGACACGGAGATCGCCGCCGTCGCCAACTACGTGACCGCTCGCTTCGGCGCGCCGTCGCACATCGACGCGGCGGGCGTCGCGAAACTGCGAAAAGCGTCCGTCCACTGAAGGCGTCGATACGAGGCGTCCGGTTTAGAGGAGACGCCTTTCCAACGGAGCTACCAAGCCCCGTCCCGTGGCAGCGGCACCTGCTTGACCACGGCCTTCCCGCCTCGAAGAATCTTGAGGGTGACGGTGGCGCCGTAGTTGGCGATGACCGCCGCTTTCATCGTCTCGACGTCATAAACCGCAACGCCATTCATGCTCGTCACCACATCCTCGGGCAGAACGTCGGCGGTGAAGGCGGGCGAGCCGCGGCGGACTCCCATGATCACGAGCCCTTGGTTCGTGCCGAGAGCTGCTGCCTCGGCTGCCTTCAGCGGGCGCCCATATAATCCGATACCTCGGCGTGGTGTGTCAGCTAGATACAAGTCGACCTGATCGAATCTGTCGATCGTGGAGGGCACGAAAAAGCTGAACGCGCCGAACCTGCCGAACGTGGAGGATCCGAAGCTCGGTCCCTCAACCGTGTTCCGGTATTTGGTCTCGCGGATCACATAAGCCGCGCCGATCTTCTTGGCGAACGACACGACCTCGCGATCACTCGACGGCGGCCCGTTGAAGCTCGAGTAGCCGATGACAACGCGTCCCTCCTCAACGCCTTCAACCATATCCTGGGTCACGTCACCCGAGCCTGCCAAGAGGGTTGGCGTCGGTGGGGCTGGAAGAATCTCCGGGACCTTCGGATTCGAATGATAGAACCGTTCGACATTCCCGGCGCGAGCAATGCCGCCAAGCGCCACTACCGAAACGGCCAGCGTCACCAGCTTCCTTGCGGTCAACGGGCCAGCCCCCAAAATCTCGATCTTCGACACTTCTCTCGGGGCGGAGTCGGGGTCAAGGTCGCTGGCGCCACCGGAGGCGATATGCCGCAATGGGTGCCCTTTATCCATTTAAGCTACGAGCGCCTTGGCCTGAGACCGACGGCCCAGCCGAAATGCCATGAACACAGCTACAGATGATGCGAGGCCAGCCATGCTGACGACGAAGCGCAAGCCGGCGACGGTCGGCGAGATCCTGACCGAAGAGTTCATGCAACCCCTCGGCCTCACCCAGGTCGCCCTGGCCGAGGCGATGAGGGTGCAGCGCAAGCATGTCAACGAGCTCTGCAACGATCGCCGCAATGTGACGGCGTCCACGGCCCTCATCCTGGCGCGCGTTTTCGGCAACAGCCCGGATTTCTGGCTCGACGTGCAGCGCCGCAATGAACTGTGGGAGGCGACTCACAGTCCCAGGGAGCGGGCGCGCATCGAACGCGCCCGGCCGCTCCATGCGGCGTGATGCGGGTCGGCGCGCTGGCCATGGATAGATGCAGTATCACCGTAATCGGGATGTAGCGCCACGCGCTACATAGCTCTTGTCATCTGTAGCGCCGCGCGCTACATTGATGGCGTCGAAAGGGGCGAACCCCAATGATCCAGAGTTGGAAATTGAAGGAACTGAAGGAGGTATTTCAGGGCTACTCCCCGAAAGGCTTTCCGGCGGACCTGGTGAAAGCCGCGCGTCGCCGTCTGGCCTCTCTCGATGCGGCAGCGGGGGTCGAAGACCTACGTGTTCCGCCAAGCCACCGGTTGCACCTTGTAGATGGTCGCTGGTCGATTAGTGTGAACGACCAGTTCAGGATCACGTTTCTCTGGGGCGAAAAGGGCCCCGAAGAAGTGTGGTTTGGAGACTACCACTAAGGGTGTGACCAAACATCAATCCTGGATGGCGCTAAAGGCGCTGAAAGGATATCCAGTCATGATCGACTACAGCAGCTTCGCGGCTCCGCTTCCCCACCCCGGCGAACATCTTCGGGAGGAGTTTCTTCCTCAGTATCATCTCACCGCTGGCGCGCTGGCCAAGCATATGGGGTTGAAGGACCGCACGCGTATCGAGCGGATCATCCGCGAAAAGCAACCCATCACGGCTGACACGGCCTTGCGACTCGCAAAGGTCTTCGGCACGTCCGCCGACCTGTGGATTGGCCTTCAGGCAGGCCATGATCTCTCCAAGGCTGCAATCAAGGCGCGGGATGCGCTAAATTCGATCAAGGCAATGGAAGCTCCAATCCTCGAACACGCCTAAACCCGTCAGCGGGCGCGCATCGAACGCGCCCGGACGCTCCATACGGCGTGAGTCGGGCTGATGCGCTGAGTCCAGACCGGTCGCCTCACGGCGACGTGAAAATGACGGAAGATTGCATTGTGAGGCGCGGCTCGACTGCCTTTTGGACGTGGTCCTCGCGACGACTGCCGGCGCCCGTTCATTCCAGTCGGAAACATCAAGCGGCCTGGCGCCCTTGACGGCCACTTCCCCTTCGGCACAGCCTCGCGGAAGGCCGGGAGAATGGGGCGCCTTGCGGATCGAGGAATTCATCGCGCGCTGGAGCGGAGGCGAAGGTGGGGCCGAGCGCGCCAACTATGCCATGTTCCTGACCGAGCTGACGACGGCTCTTGATTTGCCGCCGCCACAACCCGCCGACAGCGCCAGTACCTATCGCTTCGAATATCCTTTCACCGGCCGCTTCGGTCAGCCCCTGCGTATCGATCTCTACAAGCGGGATTGCTTCATCCTCGAAGCGAAACAGAGCCGCCTCAACCCCGAGAAGGGCGAGGCCTTTCCAAGCCAGCTCGACATGTTCGGGGAGGAGCCTCCGCGCCGCCCCTCCCGTCGCCGATGGGACGCTGACATGCGCGCCGCGTTCAACCAGGCACAAGACTATGCCTACCGCCTCCCGGCGGATCACGAACGCCCGCCGTTCCTGATCACGTGCGATGTGGGCCGCACCTTTGAGTTTTACAGCGACTTCACAGGCCAGGGCCGCGCCTACCGCGCCTTCCCTGGAGAGCGCGAGCGCGTCGTAAGCCTTGTTGAACTGGCGGACAGCGAGGTTCAGGATCGGTTCCGCGCCATCTGGACAGAGCCGGCGAGCCTCGATCCGGCCACACGCCGCGCCGCCGTCACCCGCGAGGTGGCGGCCTATCTGGCGCAAGTCTCAAAGGCGCTAGAGGGGCGGAAACATCCTCCCGAGGAGGTGGCGACCTTCCTCACGCGCACCCTGTTCGCCATGTTCGCCGAGGACGTCGGCCTGCTGCCCGACGGCAGCTTCAAGGGGCTTTTGGAGCGGTGCCTGGAGAGCCCGACCACCTTCGCGCCCCAGGCCCAAGACCTGTTCCAGCGCATGGACGAGGGCGGTTTCAGCGCCGGGCTTGGCGCCATGGTCCGCCGCTTTAACGGCGCCTTCTACAAGGATCGCCGGGCCTTTCCGCTCGAACGGGAGGAGATCGGCGCCCTCCTGGCCGCCGCTGGCAAGAGCTGGCGTGAGGTGGAACCGGCGATCTTCGGCGCCCTCCTCGAACAAGCGTTGAACCCGAGGGACCGCGCCCGCCTTGGCGCCCACTACACGCCCCGTCCCTACGTCGAGCGCCTCGTCCAGGCCACGGTCATGGACCCCCTTCGCGCCGAGTGGGACGCCGCGCGAGCAGCGGCCGAAGACCGGAAATCGAGCGGCGATGTCCATAGCGCCCAGCTCGAACTCCTGGCCTTCCACGATCAGCTTACCAAGACCCGCATCCTCGATCCTGCCTGCGGCACCGGCAATTTCCTCTATGTGACCCTGGAACTGATGAAGGCGCTGGAATCCGAGGTGTTGGAGGCCCGCGCCGACCTCCTCGAACCGGAGGACGAGGATCTCATTACGGCCGAGGTGAAACGCGGTGTCGATCCTCGCCAATTCCTCGGGCTGGAGCTGAACCCTCGCGCGGCGGCGATCACCGAGCTGGTGCTATGGATCGGCTACCTCCAGGCCAGTTTCCGCCGCGACCCCAACTATGAGCCGCGCAATCCGGTGCTGGCGGACTACGCCAGGATCAATCCGCCGGAGTGCCGGCGCAGAGCCTCCGATCCTTGTATCGACGCCATCCTCCAGAGCGACGGCGCGATCATCGGCGGCGGTGGCGTGGACTATCCGAACGCACGCCGCCCCCCCTGGCCCGAGGCAGAGTTCATCGTGGGTAATCCGCCGTTTGTACGCGGCACCGAGCTGCGATTGGAAATGGGAGACGCGTACGCCGAGGCGCTGTGGCGATTGAGCCCTGAGTTCTCCGGCCAGGCCGACCTGGTTATGTATTGGTGGGACCGCGCGGCCGACATCCTCATCGCGCATGGCACGAAGTTGAGGCGCTTCGGCCTCGTGACCACAAAGTCGATCACGATGGAGTTCAGCCGCCGCGTCGTCGAGCGTCACCTTGCCGGCAAGACGCCGATGTCGGTCATTTGGGCAATCGATAATCACCCTTGGTACCGAGGGGCGCCTGGGACGGCTCAAGTTCGGATTGCCATGACCGTTTGCGAGGCCGGCGAGAGGGAGGGAGTTCTGCTGAGGGTCACGAGCGAGCAGAAACTGAATACCGACCAACCGCACATCGAGACTCGAAGCCACGTCGGGCTGATCAACGCGGACCTCACGATCGGCGTGGATGTTACCCGATGCGTAAAACTGATCGCCAATGACGCAATCTGCCATGACGGGGTGAAGCTCCACGGCAATGGGTTCATCGTTACCCCCTCCGAGGCTGGGCACCTAGGACTTGGGCATCGGCCGGGTCTGGAGGCTTACATCCGGCCATATCGCAACGGCCGAGACCTTACGAGGCGCTCGCGCGGACGGATGGTCGTCGATTTGTTCGGCCTGACGGCGGAGGCGGTGCGAGATCGGTACCCCGAGGTTTACCAGCATGTGTCCAGGAGTGTCCGATACGCCTATGACGCCAGCGGGATTCCGAAAGTCGACAAGGATGGACGGAAGAAGGGCCGCGAATGGAACAATCGCGAAACCTACCGCCAGAATTGGTGGGTATTCGGCGAGCCCAGGGTTGAACTGCGCCCCGCCTTAGATGACCTGACGCGATACATCGGCACCGTGGACACGGCGCGCCACCGCGTTTTTCAGTTCATCGAGGCGAACGTAATAGTCGATGATAAGATCGTGGTAGTCGCATCTGACGATCCGGCGCTCCTGGCCGTGTTGTCGTCATCTACACACGTCCAATGGTCGATTAGGGTCGGCGGGCGTCTCGGGGTTGGCAACGATCCTGTCTACGTCAAATCCCGTTGTTTCGATCGTTTCCCATTCCCCGCCTGGACAGATGAGCTGCGGGGGGTCCTGGCCGGCGCTGGTGAACGCCTGGATGCCTTCCGGAAGGCGCGGCTAGCGGAACACCCGGATTTGACCCTCACGCGCCTCTACAACGCCCTCGAAGCCGATCGCGCCGGTGCGGCCATGACTGAAGAGGAGCAGTCCGACTTCGAGCACGGCAGCGTGATGATCCTCGCCGAACTTCATACGGAGATCGACGCCCTGACTCTTGCCGCCTACGGCTGGGCGTCGGATCTCGCCGGGGAGGCGCTGCTCGCGGCTCTCGTCGCCCTCAACGCCGAACGCGCCGCCGAAGAGGCGCGGGGCGAGGTCCGGTGGCTACGACCTGCCTATCAACGCGCCCGTTTCGCCAAGGCCACGGTCGCCGGCCCAGAGCAGGCGGGCGATCTCCTTGGCGAGACGGTGGAGGCAGCAGCCGATCGCGCGACTTGGCCTAAGCGCCCGCGCGATCAGGTTCTCGCAATCAAAGGCGCGCTGGCGGAGGCCGGCGCGCCCCTCCCAGTCGAAACCCTTGCCGCGCGCTTCAAGGGACGCGGCGCGGCCAAGGACGTGCAACGCCTGATCACCGTCCTCCAGCGCGACGGTCAGGTCCGACGGAGCGCCGATGGCGGATATGCGCTCTTGCGGGCGACCTGACCGCCGCGCAGACGAAGGCCCCGGGCTAAGCCCACTCCCCGTGGATACGACGGGGGCGACACGCACGATTCCTTCGTGGTAGCTAGGCCACATGGTTGAGCCGGCCTACAACGTGGGCGCCTACTCACTGGCGGAGGCTGGCCGACTGCTCGGAGTCTCCCCGACAACCATCCGCCGCTGGCTTTTCGGATACAGCTACGATCATCACGGTCCGCTGACAGAGCAGCTGCCATTGTGGCGTCCTCAATACGGATTGGATCAGGACGAACCTCTTCTCGGCTTTCGCGACCTGATTGAAGCGCGCATCGTGCGCGGTCTGCGATCGCACAGGATTGGACTGCAGACGATCCGCGAATGCCTCCGGCGTGCCAGTGAATTAGTCGAAGATGACCACCCGTTCTCGACCCGGCGGTTCAAAACAGATGGTCGGCGGATATTCCTGGAGCAAATGGGCGATCTAAGCGGGGGATCACTGCTTGACCTAAAGCAACGCCAATACGTCTTTCGCGAAATCGTACAGCCCTCGCTCATCGACCTAGATTTCGATGCGGATACAGCGTCGCGTTGGTGGCTGCTCCCCGGCAAAAAAACTATTGTTCTCGATCCGGCTCGATCGTTCGGGCAGCCCATTGTTGCTGAGAACGGCGTGCCGACCGCACGCCTCGCCATGGCAGTTGAGGCGGAAGGCTCTGTTGTGCGTGCCGCCGAGTTGTTCGTCCTGAAGCCGCCGGTTGTGCGCGATGCGCTCGCGTTCGAAAACCGGAGGATCGACAAGCTTGCGGCGTGAAACTGCTGGTCGACCACAATCTTCCACCGCGCCTGGCGGTGGCATTGAATTTGATCTTCACGCCGATGGATACGGTTGTCGCGATCAGTGACAAGTTTGGGCGGTCGGACCTTAAGGACGAAGACTGGATTCCCGCCTTGGGTCGCGAGGGCGGATGGGCCGTCCTCTCGGCTGACATGAACATTGCTCGCAAGAGGCCCTCGCGAGAACTCTTCGTTCGTGCCGGGCTTGTTGGCTTCTTCCTCAACTCCACCATGCAGCGTTGGCCTCTTTCGCGACAGGCTGCGCGAGTGCTGACGCTCTGGCCCCAAATGACCTCGCACATGAACACCACCGCGAATGGCGTATTTGAGATGCCATCCAGCGGGACCAAATTTCGAATGATTGGGCGGTGATCGACCCCGCCCCGTTTTCTATGAGTTTGCAAGGGACGCAGCTTCAACCTTCGCCGCCTCTCTGACTCATTGAAATCCCTGGCGCACTCGACAGGATTCGAACCTGTGACCTCAGCCTTCGGAGGGCTGCGCTCTATCCAGCTGAGCTACGGGTGCGTTTGGGCCGCTCTGGCGGCCGGGCCGGAAGGCGGCGGAACCTAGCGGAAAGGTTCGGGCCGCGCAAACCGATCCGGGGCCTCAGAACGCCGTGGGATCCACCGTCTCGGGGGCGGCGTAGGTGAGGGACATGAAGACGTCCTCGAGGTCCGGGTCCTCGGTGGCCAGGTCCTTGATGTGCACGCCCGCGGCGCGCACGGCGGTCAGCACCGCCTCCACCCCCGACTGCGAGGTCTTGAAGGCCACGGCCAGGTCGCCGTTGGCCCGCAGCTTGGCGTCGAAGGGGCCCAGC
>DASXCH010000032.1:0-1917 GCA_036491275.1 Caulobacteraceae bacterium | reverse complement strand
TGCCGGCGGGTTCCTCACCAGCCTGATGCTGAAGGATTTGAAGCTCGCCCAGGCGGCGGCGGCCGACGCCGGGGCGGCGACGCCCATGGGGGCCCAGGCCGAGGCGCTTTACGCCCTCTTCGATCGGCTGGGCTACGGGCGCAAGGACTTCTCGGCCGTGCTGCAGCTGATGCGGGGCAGGCTGGAGGAGCTGTAGGAGGCAAGCGGGGTTTTACTCGGAGCGCCGGCGTCCCGCCGGCTACCGTCCTCATTGTTTATCCGCAGATGACGCCGATGTGCGCAGATTGATTTATCGCGCGCCTGCGGCGCGGGGATTACGAACGGAGCGCCGGCGTCTCGCCGGCAACCGGCCCAGCCGGCGAGACGCCGGCGGTACGAGTGCGAGCGCGGGCGCTAGGCGGCGGCGAGGGCCGGACAGAGGCGGGCCGGGGCGCTCTCGACGATGAACAGCAGGGCGCAGCCGCCCAGGGCCGCCGTGGCGAAGTGGTACCAGGCCAGCGCCATGGGATTGCCGGTGACGTGCAGCAGCCAGGTGACGGTGAGCTGGGTGGTGCCGCCGAACAGCGCGACCATGGAGGCGTAGATCAGGCCGAAGGCGCCGGCGCGGATGCGCACGGGCAAGGACTCGGTGACGGCGGTGTAGAAGGCGCCGGCCCTGAGGCTGCCGACGAAGGCGAGGATCGAGGGCCCGATGGCCAGGACCAGCGGGCTGCGGGCGTGGATGATCCAGGCGTAGACCGGCAGGATGCCGACCAGAACGCCGGCCGTCGGCCAGATCAGCAGGGGGCGGCGGCCGAAGCGGTCGGTCAGGCGCCCGCCGATGATCGCGCCGACGATGATTGAGGCGTTGAGCGCGGCGGAGGCGATGAAGGCCGACATCGGCGTCATCTTCAGCGTCGCCTGGGCGAAGGTGGTCAGATAGCTGCTGAGGTAGGTGGCGATGGTCGACGAGGTGACGATCGTCATCGCTATGACGATGATCCGCCAGTGGCGGCGGACGAGGGTGAGGGCGCCGGGCCCGGCCGCCGCCCCATGCGCCTTCTGAGACGCATGCAGGGTTTCGGGAAGGTTGCTGCGGATCCACAGACCGACCGGCAGGGTGACCGCCCCCAGCAGCATGGCCACGCGCCAGCCCCAGGTATCGAGCATGGCCGGCGGCATCAGCGCCGAGAGGCCGACGCCGACCAGGCCCGCGGTCATCGCGGCCATACCCTGGCTGGCCCCCTGCCAGGCGACCGCCTGGCCGCGTTTGCGCTCGTCGGCCACCTCCATGAGGAAGGCGGTGGCCGGGCCGACCTCGCCACCCAAGGAGAAGCCCTGGATCATGCGCGCCGCCACCGCCAGCACCGGGGCGGCGAGGCCGATCATGGCGTAGCTGGGGATCAGCGCCAGGGCGATGATCGAGCCGCCCATCAGGGTGAAGCTCAGCATCATCGCCGGGCGGCGGCCGACGCGGTCGGCATAGCCGCCGATGACCAGGGCCCCCAGCGGGCGGGTGACGAAGCCGGCCCCGAAGGTGGCCAGCGACAGCATCAGGCTGGCGTAGGCGTTGTGGGAGGGGAAGAAGGCGTGGCCGATCTGGATGGCGAAGAAGCCGTAGGTGATGAAGTCGTAGAATTCGAGGGCGTTGCCCAGGGTGGCGGCGGCGATGTGGCGGCCGACGCGAGCTTTAGCCTGCATGCCTTTTCCCCCGGCCTGACTCGGCGATAGAGCCATGCGGGGAGGGTGTTGGCAACGGGCGGAAGGCGAGACGGCGGCGCCGTCGAACCGCGGCTATGCCGGCGGGTTCCTCACCAGCCTGATGCTGAAGGATTTGAAGCTCGCCCAGGCGGCGGCGGCCGACGCCGGGGCGGCGACGCCCATGGGGGCCCAGGCCGAGGCGCTTTACGCCCTCTTCGATCGGCTGGGCTACGGGCG
>DASXCH010000031.1:0-1718 GCA_036491275.1 Caulobacteraceae bacterium | reverse complement strand
GATCAACATCCCCGCCACCTGGCGCGACCCCGCCGACGACAATCGCGAGATCGCCTGGGCCCGCGCCACTTACGCCGCCATCCGCCCCCACCTCTCCGAAGGCAGCTACGTCAACTTCATGGGCGACGACGAGGACGACACGGCGGCCACCGCCTACGGCCGCACCATCGAGCGCCTGGGGCAGGTCAAGGCGGCCTACGATCCCGAGAACACCTTCCGCCTCAACCAGAACATCACCCCGGCCGCGAGCGGCCCCGAACCCGCGGCGATGCCATGACCGCCATCAGTCCCGCCGCCGAGGTCCAGCGCCGCCTGTGGGGCACCGACCCCCAAGCGTGGGCTGCCCTGGCGGAATCCCACAACCAGCCCTTGTTCGAGGCGGTCCTCGACGCCGCCCGCGTCGGCCCCGGAACCCGCCTCCTCGACGTCGGCTGCGGCACCGGCCTCACCCTCGTCCTCGCCGCCCAGCGCGGCGCGATCCCGTCCGGCCTCGACGTCAGCCCCGGCCTGCTCGCCATCGCCCGCGACCGGCTCCCCGACGCCGACCTGCGCGACGGCGACATGGAATCCCTCCCGTTCGCCGACGCCTCCTTCGACGCCGTGACCGGCGTCAACGCCTTCCAGTTCGCCGGCGACCCGCGCCGGGCCCTGTCCGAGGCGGCCAGGGTCCTGCGCCCCGGCGGCCGCGTGGTGGCCAGCCTGTTCGCCGAGCCGGAAAGGTCCCAGGGAACGGTGGCCCACGAAGCCATGACCGCCCTAATTCCGGCCGAACGGGTGGCCGATCACGCCCCCTACGCCCTCTCTGCCCCCGGCAACCTGGAGTCGGCGCTGGTATCCGCCGGCCTGACCCTCGACGCCAGCGGCGAGGTGGTGTGCTCCTGGCACTACGCCTCCATGGACGAGGCCCTCCGCGCCCTGCTGTGCTCGGCCGGCGGCGCGCGCGCCGCCGAAGCGGCCGGCCCCGGCGCCGTCCGCGAAGCCCTGAAACCCGCCCTCGCTCAATTCAAGGACCCCGCGAATGGCGTCGTCACCATGGTCAACACATTCCGCTGGGTAGCGGCCCGCCGAGAGGAGGCGCTAGCTCACGATGCCGTGAGCTAGGTTCCAGCGCTGCGCCGAGAGATACCCGTCTACCAGCCCCCAGACCCACGCGCCGAACAAGATCGGGATACCGATCAGGAAGAACGCCAGGAACCAGCCGACTATGTATACAGCGAGAATGATGACCCCGCGCATGGCGTCCCCGTTGACCATTGACCCGACCCCGGGGATGAAGAATGACAAGATCACCCCGAGGGCGGGGTTTTTCGGCAGGACGGCATGAGGCACGCCCTGAGCCTGTGGTGAGCCGGAAAACTGTACTGATCCGTGAACCTGCGGCGCCGCCTGAATCTGCGGCACTGCCTGGGCTTGCGATGCCGCCAGTGGCTCAGCCGCCGGCGAGATCGTGTCTTGCTGCCTGAATTGTTCCGCGCTGAAGCCAGCCTCAGAACTCATGTCCCACCCCTTTGCTCCGCCCTAGCTCCGCAATGGAACTAGCTACTGGATGGCGATAATTTGACTCAGTTCTGGGGCTATTGTCAATAGCTGCCGGAGCTTGCCCGGTCATCCATGTGGTAAGAGCGTTATATCCTCGCGGATAGGGTGCGCCCAATCGTTATCACTGGCGCCGTCGCGCATGGTTCCCCGTTCGGTATAGTTATTTTCAGGATTTTCGT
>DASXCH010000030.1:0-83038 GCA_036491275.1 Caulobacteraceae bacterium | reverse complement strand
GGACAAGACCCACACCTGGATCGTCGATCCCCTGGATGGGACGACCAATTTCCTGCACGCCATGCCGCACTTCGCCGTCAACATCGCCCTGCAGCGGGACGGCGGGGTGGTCGCCGGTGTCACCTACAACCCGGCCACCTCGGACCTCTACTGGGCCGAACGGGGACGCGGCGCCTTCCACAACGGTCGCCGAATCCGGGTCGCGGCCCGCACCCGCATGGACGAGGCGGTGTTGGCCACCGGCATCCCGTTCATGGGCCACGGCCAGCACGGCCGCTTCCTCAAGGAGCTGCACCAGATCGCGCAAAGGGTGTCTGGCGTGCGCCGCTTCGGCTCGGCTGCGCTGGACCTCGCCTGGGTCGCAGAGGGCCGGTTCGACGGATACTGGGAGCGCGATCTCCACGCCTGGGACCTGGCGGCGGGCCTGATCCTCGTGACCGAGGCCGGGGGTATGGTGAGCGACGCCGATGGCGGCGGCGATCCCCTGGCGACGGGCACGATCTGCGCCGCCAACCTCGATCTCCATCCGAAACTTCTGGAGCGGCTGAAAGCCGCCGCCTGACCGCTTGGCGCGCGCCGCTTGGGGCAGTAAGTCGCGGACATGAGGGCGACGCGCAGGCAGGTGCTGTCCATGGCGAGCCTCGCCATGCTGGCGCCGCGCGCCGCCCTCGCCGAGCCGCCGCCGCCGTTGATCTTCGCCGAATTCGGCGAGCGGCCGCCCGACCGGGCCGGCTATGTCCAGGCGATCGACAAGGGCGCGGACTTCCTCGTGGCGCCGGTCGTGGCCGCCAAGGATGGCGAGATCATCGTCGCGCCGGCCATCGAACTTTCGGGTTTCACCGACGTCGCGTCGCGGGCGGCGTTCGCCGACCGCCGGCGTCAGGCGGTCATCGACGGCCAGAACGTCTCCGGCTGGCTGGCCACGGACTTCACCGGACCGGAGCTGAGGTCTCTGGTCACGGGCGCCGCGGGGCCCAGCCACGGCCGCGCGCCGCCGGCGCCGCCCACCCTGATGGGCCTGCAGGAGGTGATCGACATCGCCCGCGCCGGGAGCATAAGGCGCGCGCGGGTGATCGGGCTCTGTCCGCGGCTCGTCCACCCGGCCTTCTTCAACGCCCAGGACATCGCCCTCGAGTCGCGCCTGGCCGCGCTGATTCGACTGGCGGGATACAATTCTCCCGCAGCCGCGATGATCGTCCAGTCGCAGGAGCCGGCCGCCCTGAAGGCCCTGAGCGCTCAGTCGAGCGTCCGCCGCATCCAGGAGATCGGCGCCGAGGGCGGTCCGGCCGATCCCGACGCTCCGAGGTTCCAGGCGATGGTCGGGCCAGATGGGCTCGGCACGGCGCACGGCTGGGCCAGCGCCATCGCCCCCGAAGAATCCCTCGTCATCCAACCAGGCGCCAAGGGCGCGTTCGTTGTGAGTGGCCTGGTCGCGGCCGCGCGCGCGGCGAGGCTACAGGTTTTCGCGCGCGCCCCGGCGCCGCAAGCCAATGGCGCTTTCCGCGCCGGGCTGACCGCCCTTTTCCTCGCCGGCGTCGATGGCGTGATGTGCGAGGATGTCGGCCAGGCCGCCAGGGCGCGCGGCGCGGCGATGGAGCGCCTTCGGCCGAACGACTGAGCTATTGGGCCCCGGCCGGCGTCGCGGTCCGCGCTTCGAGGTCCTGTCGCTCGGCGACCACAGCATCGAGCGTGGTCTTGGCCTCGGCTTCCTTCCTGGCATCGCCACTCGCCCTGGCCCCCAGCCAGGCATGCGCCGCCTCCATTTCGCGCTCGACCAGCAGGTGCGAATTGTCCGCCGGCGCAAAGCCGGCGAGGCCAAGCGCCGCGAGGCGGCCTCGTTGCAGCGGGTCGCCCTGGCCATAGGTCAGGAGGAACTGGCGCAGCTTTTCCTTGATCGCCGGATCCAGGTCTCGCCGCCAGACCAGCGACGGCGAGGGCAAGTTTGGGGACCGCCAGAGCTCGCGCAGACCCTTGGCCTGATCCGCCGCGCCGAGCGAGTTGAGGTTCAGGATCGCGGCGTCCAGTTTCTCATCGATCAGGGCGGCGATGAGGCCGGCGGGCGGCGTCGGCCGAACGCTCCGGAAGCAGCGGCCTGGCCCCACGCCCCTGGAGGCGAAGAGATAGGCGTCCGCGGCAAACAGGGCCTCGTCCCGGCCGCCGGCGACGACGCCGAGCGAAAAGGATCGATCGCACTTCAGGACGCGGGCGAGATTGAGCCGGCTCTTGGGTCCGGTGACGAGAACCACCCCGTCTGCGACGGCAGGCGCGGCCGGAAGGGTGCGGGCGAAGGTCTCGGCGTCGGACCGGCGCACCGCAGCCAGAGCCGCGGCGTTTGACACAAGAGCAAGATCAATCTTCCGCTGATGCAGGGCGGCGACCAGGGCCGCGCCGCTGTCGAGGAAAGAAGCCCTCACTTTCAATCCGGTGGTGGCCTGGAGGTCCGCCAAGAGGGGCGACCAGTGGCCTTTTTCAGAGTCCGGAGCGGCGCCTTTCTGGACGCCAAATCGGATGACGCCGGCTTCGCCAGGGCTCTCGTCTCCGGCCTCGCGTCCGCAGGCCGATAGAACGACGCCGCACGCTGCGGCCAGGACGAACCGGCGGCTCAGCAAGACTTTTAGCGGCTCCCGTCCCCGCGGATGGAGGGCGTCGATCCTGCCACGGCCGGCGCCTCCGGGTCCATTGCCGCTTTACAATCAGGAACAAGGTCCCTATGTGCACGCCCTCCGGCGGACCCCGTTGTCCACAGATGCGCTGCTAACGCCGGCCTGGGTTTGACTTTTTGCAGGGGGCTACGTGAGTTGCACACGTACCATTCTCCCCTGGACCTGGTCCGTGAGCGGTCGCCGGAACGTCCCGTAGCGCTTGTGCGTCCGGACGCCGTGCGCGTGGCGGCGTCCTGGTTCCAGAAGTTCTTCAAGGGCGACGCGCTCTACGCGCTGAAGGCCAACCCGTCACCCTGGGTGATCCGGGAACTCGCCGCCTGCGGCGTGGCCGGCTTCGATGTGGCCTCGATCCGCGAGATCGAGCTGGCGCGCGAGCACGCGCCTGGCGCGCGGCTCGCGTTCATGCATCCGATCAAGAGCCGCAGAGCGATCGCCAGCGCCTATGCTGATTTCGGCGTCACGACCTTCGCTCTCGACAGCCAGGAGGAACTCGACAAAATCCTCAGCGCCACCGGCGGCGCCAAGGATCTCACCTTGATGGTCCGCCTCGCGGTCGACGCGCCGGGCGCGGCCTACGCCCTCGGGGGAAAATTCGGAGTCGATGGCGCGAACGCCTCCGACCTGCTGCTCGCAACGCGCCGGGCGGCCGCGGAAAGGATGGGCGTCACCTTCCATGTCGGCAGCCAGTGCATGCGGCCGACCGCCTACCAGGCGGCCATGTCCCAGGTCTCACGAGCCCTGGTGCGCGCCGGGGTCTTCGCCGACGTGGTCGATGTCGGAGGCGGCTTCCCGTCGATCTATCCGGGGATGATCCCGCCTGACCTGGCCGACTATGTCGTCGCCGTCGACCGCGGCTTTTCCGAGATGATGGTCCATGAATCCACCGAACTGTGGTGCGAGCCGGGCCGCGCGCTCGTGGCCGAGGCCTCCTCGCTGCTGACGCGCGTGGAGCTGCGCAAGGGCGATGCTCTCTATCTGAACGATGGCGCCTATGGCTCGCTGTTCGACGCCGCCCACGCCAAGTGGCGCTTCCCCGTCAAGCTCGTCCGGACCGAAGGCGAAAGCGACGCGCCGCTCAGGCCCTTCCAGCTCTATGGACCCACCTGCGACTCGCACGACCAGATGCCGGGCCCCTTCTGGCTGCCGGGCGATGTGGGTGAAGGTGATTACGTCGAGATCGGCATGCTCGGCGCCTATGGCGTCGCCATGGCGACCCGGTTCAATGGTTTCGGCGAGCTGGAAACCGTCGAGGCGGAGGATGCGCCAATGGCCTCGTTGTTCGGCCTCGCGCCGCGCTCGATCCGCTCGCCGGAGCCCTCCACGGTCGTGCGCCTGGCGCGCGCGCGTGGCAAGAGGCGGCGGCGGCGGTAATCCGCACGCCCAACTGCGAGTAGATCCATGACTGTCTCGAACACCAAGGCCGAACTGCTGTCCAAGCCGGTCGAGCACATCGACATCACCGCTTTCGACGCGCGTCCCGTGATCGACGCCATGCGCCAGATGAGCTTCACCTCGCGCGACACCGCCCGCGCCGCCGATATCCTCAGCATGGCGCTCGAGGACAAGGATTGCTCGGTGTGGATCACGCTGGCCGGCTCGACCAGCGCCGGCGGCTGCATGCACGTCTGGCGCGACATGCTGAAATTCGGGATGGCCGACGTGGTGGTGGCGACCGGCGCCTCGATCATCGACATGGATTTCTTCGAGGCCCTGGGCTTTCGCCACTATCAAGCCGATTCGGCGGTCGACGACCGCGATCTACGCGCCCTCTACATCGACCGGATCTACGATACCTACATCGACGAGGAAGAACTGCAGGCCTGCGACATGGCGATCAAGGAGATCGCCGACAGCCTCGAGTCGCGTCCCTATTCGTCGCGCGAGTTCATCCACGAAGTCGGTCGCTGGCTTGCCTCAGGCAGGGCGCGCAAGGCCGGTAGCCTGATCCAGACCGCGTTCGAGGAAGACTGTCCGATCTTCTGTCCGGCGTTCACCGACAGCTCAGCCGGCTTCGGGCTCGTCAAGCACCAAGCCGAGCGCATCAAGGCGAAAAGACCCTATCTCACCATCGATTCGGTGGCGGACTTCCGTGAACTCACCGACGTGAAGATCGCCGCCGGAACCACGGGCCTGTTCATGGTCGGCGGAGGCGTCCCCAAGAATTTCGCCCAGGATACGGTGGTTTGCGCCGAGATCCTCGGCGTCGAATCGGAGATGCACAGATACGCCGTGCAGATCACGGTTGCCGACGTGCGCGACGGCGCCTGTTCGTCGTCCACGCTCAAGGAAGCCTGCTCGTGGGGCAAGGTGGACGTCACCTGGGAGCAGATGGTGTTCGCCGAAGCGACGACCGTGGCCCCCCTCATCGTCTCTGACGCCTGGCGCCGCGGGGCCTGGAAAACGCGCGACAAGCGCCGCTGGACGAAACTCTTCGCCCAAGGTTGATTTCGTCATGTTCGCCGGCGAGGCTGTGGGCGACCAGCCGGGGAGGCCCGCTCTCGATGTCTCATGGCTTGCGTATCGTCGCCATGACCCTGGCCCTCATGGTCGGTTCGGCGGCGGCTCCGAATCCCGCCGGATATCTCGCGGGACGCGAGCCCGACACACTGGCGGCCATTCCTCAGCCTCCGACCCCCGGCTCCCCGCGAGATCTTGCTGACCGCGCCATCTTCCGCCGGACACGCGCGCTCGAAGGAAGCCCGCGCTGGGCGCTCGCCCAATCCGACGCCGACCTGAGCAAGCTTCTGGCGGACTTCGACTGCGCGCTTGGCGTCTCCCTGACGACGCAGAACACGCCGCGGCTGACGGCGCTGATCGTCAAGGCGGCGCCGGACATCTCGGCCGCCTACAATGTCCCCAAGGATGTTTTCCACAAGCTCAGGCCATTCACGCGCGATGCCGGCGATATCTGTGTTCCGCGGTCGAGCGGCTTCGCCAAGAGCTATGACTATCCATCGGGACACGCGACCTGGGCTTGGGCTGTTGGACTGATCCTCGCCCGCGCTGCGCCGGACCGGGCGGCCGACATCCTCGGCCGCGCCCGGGCGTTCGGCGAAAGCCGTGTGGTGTGTGGCGTGCACAACGCCAGCGCCGTTGAGGCCGGACGGGTGGCCGCAGACACGGTCGTATCTGCCCTGGCCGGCGATGCCGCATTCCGCGACGACCTGGCGGCCGCGAGGTCGGAGATCACCACGTTGCGTTCTTCTGGCGTGCGACCGGACGTGAACGCTTGCCGGACAGAAGCCGCCCTGACGAGGCGAACACCTTGGTGACGATTCTCGGTATCAGTCGGCAGCCAGCGCTCTGGCCAGGCAGTCGATCGCCAATTCCGACCGCTCCATCGGCAGGAAGTGACTTGAGCCGGGAACGATCTCGAGGGTGATCCGGCCACCCGCCGTCAGGGCGCCCTCCTGACCCTCTATGCGGCAGGTCGAGCCGTGCTCGGCCTTGAGGATTTCGATCGGACAGCGCGTCGCCGCGAAGTCTCTCCACGGATCATTGGCCTGAGCGAGAAAAGTCGAGGCTTCCCACGCCGGCTCGCATGCCAGTCGCACGTGACCGTTCGGGAGATCATGAAAGCCGTCGGCGACGTAGTCGGCCAGCATGTCATCCGGCCAGCCCGCGAACGCGCTTCGACGCCTGTAGGCCTCGAAAGCCTGGGCGCGGCTGGCGAATTCGGCGCGCCGGCGGCGCGCGCCTTCGATCAATGGCGAATGCGGTCTCTCGCCATGGCCCACTCCATCGATCATCTCGCGAGGCAAGATCACCGGGTCGAGAAGCAGCATGCGTCGTATCCGCTCGGGTGCGCGCGCCGCCGCGCCTAGGCAGGACGCGCCGCCCATGGAATGGCCCGCCAAAACCACGCTTCGAATGTCCAGAACCGTTAAGAGCGCCAGGAGATCGTTGCGGAAATCGTCCCAATCGGTCCGGTTGTCGGCGCGCGTGGGCAGCGTCGTTGACCCGTGACCGCGCTGGTCGATCGCCAGGATCCGGCAGCGATCCGCCAGCGGCGCCAGGATCCGCCGATAGGTGAGGGCGTTGAAGCCGTTGGCGTGCAGAAAGAGAAGGTCGGGGGGTCGATCCGCCGGTCCGAAATCGAGGATCGCCATAACGCCTTTGCCCCGCCCGGGCAGGGCTTCGAACCGGCGTCGGAAGTCTGACTCGGTCCGGGCGGCTATTTCTTGGCCGGGGCGTCTTGGCCGGTCGCCCGCTGGATCAGGGCCGCAATGCGATCGGTGGAATCGGCAGCCTGACTCAACATGCTGAGCGGCGAGGCGCCCGGTCCGACCGCGGCGACCACCTGGTTGGCGGCCTTCTGCGCCAGAGACACCGCCGCGTTCTGAGCCATTGCGAGGCTGGTCGAGGCGTTATCCTGATAGATGAAACCGTAGGTCGGGTAGGTGGTTGCGCCGAGGTTGCGGGACGGATCGTTCCAGACCTTCACCTGGCTCCAGTCGCCCGCCGGCGAGACGTCGACGACGGTGACATTTTTTTCCACATGGCCGCGGTCGCCGTCGATCATCGACCAATTGGCGTGGGTGATCTGGATGACCCGGTCGGTCAGCACCTGGGTCACCACCGCCACGTGGCCCAGGGCCATCCGTCCGGTGGGCTTGAAGCACAGAACCGCGCCGGCCTTGGGCGTGTAACCGCGTGCGTATTTGCCCGCCGCTTGCGACCACCAGGTACGGGCGTCACCAAAGATCTGGATGCCCGACATCAGGCGCGCGAACGGCACGCACTGCCAGTAGTCTTCCGCGAACACGCCCCCGGGGCTGAGGGCGATGGCCGCAGCGATCGCGAGGGAACCCAGCCGGGTTCTCGTGCGTTGCTTCATGTTGGCCCTTAACTTCCCCGATCCGTACGCAAGGGGTTAACCATGGATCGGGAAAATGAAAAGAGTCTTTATGCTCCGCTTCCCTCTCGTTTTCGTGAGATGGAAGGTGACATCGTAGCGTTTGGGCCTGTCAATGTGACGCTTGCTGTGGATAAGTCGATCGAGCGGCCCCGTCTTTAATTCACCCTATACTTAATGCTGGCACGCTCTTTCGTATAATTGAGCTGCGCTTTACTGTGCGCCTCCCGAATTCAGGGCGTTCCGCGTTGTCGGCATTGAGAGATGAAACGCAGTGAAATCGGTCGTGAGCACCCATTCGGGCCAACCGGATTCTTGATCAGCTTTTTGACAGCTTTGTCGCCCTAGTCGACGCCGCCTTTGGCTCATTCGAACCATCGGGCGCGAATTTCCGCCGACGTCGTCACGAAATGGCGCGAAACGCCAAATCTTTGGCGACTGGCGCCTCCGCTTGAAATCCGACGTCAAAGGAAACTGTAAGGATCGATGTCGATCGTCAGGCGCACCGAACCTGGCGGCTTCACGCGAGCGCGCCAAGCCTGCATGTAGGCGGCGAGATCCACCGAACGCTCGGCGCGGACCAGGAATCGTTTTCGCCTTTGGCCCCTGACCAGTCCGAGCGGCGCATCGGCCGGCCCAAACACATCGACTCCCTCCGCATTCGGCGCGACTTCAGCCATCATGCGGCAAAAACGGTCGAGGATGGCGGCGTCGCCGCCCGATGCAATCACCGCCGCCAGGCGCGAGAAGGGAGGAAGGCCCGCCGCCCGTCGCTCGGCGAGTTCGAGTTCAGAGAAGGCGTTACGGTCGCCGGCGGCGAAGGCCTGCATGACCGGATGGTCCGGGTTCCAGGTCTGGATCAGGGCGCGACCCGGGCGGTCGCGCCGGCCGGCACGGCCCGAGACCTGGGTCAGCAACTGGAACGTCCGCTCCGCGGCCCTCAGGTCGCCCCCGCGCAACCCGAGGTCCGCATCGACCACGCCCACCAGTGTCAAATTCGGGAAGTCGTGTCCCTTGGCGGCCGCCTGGGTTGCGATGAGGATATCGATCTCGCCCGCAGTCATCGCTTCGATCAACGCCCGCGCCTCGGCCGCGCCGCCAGCGGTGTCGGAGGAGAAGATCGCGGTGCGCGCATCGGGAAAGCGGCGCGCAACCTCCTCGGCGATCCGCTCGACACCAGGCCCGACCGAGACCAGGGAGTCTTCCGCCTGACAATGCGGGCAAAGCCTGGGTCTTGGAATGGAATAGCCGGTGAGATGGCAGACCAGGCGGCCGCTGTAACGATGTTCAACGAGCCACGAGTCGGTGTCGGGCGCCTTCAGGCGTTCGCCGCAAGCCCGGCAAAGGACAAGCGGCGCATAACCACGTCGGTTGAGGAAAAGCAGGCTTTGCTCAGCCCTGGCCAGGTTCTCGGCTACGGCTTCGACTAGCGGCGCCGCCAGCCAGGAGCCCGGCTCGGGAGACGCTTGACGCAGATCGACCAGGGTCACCGCCGGCATCACCGCTGCGCCATGCCGATCCTCGAGCTTGAGCCAGATGTAGCGTCCCGATTGGGCGTTCCAGAGCGTCTCCAACGAGGGTGTAGCCGAGGCCAGGATGACAGGACACTCCTCGATCTTGGCCCGCGCCACGGCCAGATCCCGCGCATGGTAGATGAAGCCATCCTCCTGCTTGAACGCGCCGTCGTGCTCCTCGTCGACCACGATCAGAGCCAGGCCGGTAAAGGGCAGGAACAAAGCTGAGCGGGCGCCCACGACGATACGCGCCTCGCCGGTCGCCACGGCCCCCCACACACGCCGGCGCGCTGCCGATGAGACACCCGAATGCCACTCTGCCGGAGCGGCGCCGAATCGGCGCTCGAACCGTTCCAGGGCCTGAGCGGTCAAGGCGATCTCGGGCAGCAGGATGAGGATCTGCGCCGTCGGCGCCTGACGCAGGGCCGCCGCAACCGCCTGGAGGTAGACTTCGGTCTTGCCGGAACCGGTCACACCGTCGAGCAGGGCGGCGGCGAATTCGCCCTGGGCGATAAGCTCGCAAAGGGCCATTGCAGCCGCCGCTTGGCTTTTGTTCAGGGCAGAGGCGGGCCGATCGGGGTCGGGCGGCGGCAATCTTCCGTTCGCTTCGACCCATGACACCTCAAGGGCGCCACAGGCGATCAATGGGCCGAGCACGCCGGTGGAAACGCCTGCGGCGCGCGCCAGGTCGGCAGCGGCCATCGGCATCACCGCCGCTTCGAGAACGCGCCGTCTCGCGGGAGTCAGGTTTTTGGGCTCGATTCCGGTTGCGACCAATCGCCGCTGGGGCGCGGGACGGGCGGCGCCGAGCCCACGCAGCGCCATCGCCAAGGGCCGGCCAGCGGAATCCGCCGCATAGCGCGCCGCCCATTCGATGAACGCCAACGTGTGCGCAGGCAGGGGCGGATCATCGACCCGGGCTTCGACCGCTTTGAGGGCGCGATTGCCGCCGGCGCCGTCTCTGACGCCGGTAACGACCCCACGGATCATTCGCGGACCCAATGGCACCAAGACTTGGTCGCCAACCTCCAACTGAAGATGCTCCGGCGCCGCGTAGTCAAAGGCCTCGGCCAAAGGCAGGGGCAAAAGCACCTGGGCGATACGGGAGGGCTCGTCCATGGCCGGCTCTTGGGAGGTTTTTCGGCGCGCTTCAAGCGGCCGTTAACCTGCCCTGGCGTTTGATCTCCGGGCCGGCGCCGCGTGGGATGCGGACCGGCGATACCGGGGGCTGGACGAGATGGACATGGTAGGGGCCGCCTGTACGGACGCGGCCGACGAACTCGATGCGCTCAAGGCCCAGCTGCGAGCGCATCGCGATCTGCTGTTGCAGGACAACGAGTTGCTGACCGAGCTTGGCCTGCGCCTCGACGCCGCCAACATCGTCGATTTCGGCCCCGTGGCGCTTTCGCGCGCCGAGGCGGCGCACAAGCGCGAATCGAACCAGCGTCGGCGCCTCGAATCCATTTCGCGCGCCAATTTCGCGGCCCAGACCCGCACCAACGCCTCGGTCATCGATCTCATCGGCGCCGAATCGCTGGCCGACCTCGCCAGGCGGGTGGATTGTGTGGCGCGCCTGCAATTTGGACTTTTGACGGGCGTTGTGGCCGTCGAGGCGGAGGGTGAGGCTCCTGACCGTTGGCGAACCTTTGCGCCGGGCCAAGTCGATCTGCTTATCGGCCGGCGAAAACCCGCACGCATGGGCGTTGTGCCCACCGCGATCGGGCTTTTCGCCGAACTCGGACCAATCGTCGGAAGCGTGTCCCTCGTGCGGCTAACCCTTGGCCCAAGCCGACGCTTCGGGGTTGTCGCCTTCGCCGCGCTGGAGACGGACGCCTTTGCACCGGAAATGGGCTCCGATCTTGTCACCTTCCTGGCTCGCGTGATTGAACAGACGGCGGAGCGCTGGCCGCTCCCCTGAAATGCCGGAGGGGAATCCTGGTACTGTGAGCGGTTTGGAGGCCCTGGCCGCCTTCCGCGCCTATTTGCGGAACGAACGCCGTGCGAGCCCTCGCACTTGCGTGGCCTATGACTCTTGCGTGCGCGCCTATCTCGCGTTCCTCGAGCGGCATCTGGGCGGCGCCCCGTCGCTTGATGACCTGGGCCAGGTTACGGCCGCCGATCTGCGCGCCTACCTGGCCTCGCGGCGGGCCGGTAACCCTCCGCTTTCGTCAAGATCGGTCTCACTGGCTCTTTCGGCCATCCGGGGATTCCACAAGTTCCTCGATCTGCGCATGGGCGTGGCCAACGCCAAGATCGCCCTCGTGCGCGGCCCGCGCGTTCAACAGGGCGCGCCCAGACCCGTCAGCGAGGATCAGGCGGTCGGCCTCATGGAGGAAGCCGGCAGGGATGACCATGCTCCGGCCTGGGTCGCTCTGCGCGACCGGGCGGTGCTCGTGCTCCTTTGGGGATGCGGCCTTCGGATCTCCGAAGCGATGGCGCTGAAGCGCAGCGACGCACCGCTTCCCGACGCACTCAGAATCCACGGCAAGGGCGGCAAAATGCGGCTTTCGCCGGTGCTGCCGGAGGTCCGCAAGGCTATCGACGACTATGTGGCTGCGTTGCCCTGGCGGCTGGCGCCGGATGACGCTCTGTTTCGCGCCGTACGCGGCGCGCCGCTCAGGCCCCGTCATGTTCAAGCGGTGATGCAGCGCCTGCGCGGGCGCCTGGGCCTGGGCGAGCGGGCGACGCCTCATGCGCTTCGCCACTCCTTCGCCACGCACTTGCTGGGGGCCGGAGCCGATCTCCGCTCGATCCAGGAGTTGCTCGGCCATGCCAGCCTCTCCACCACTCAGCGCTACACGGCGGTCGACGCCGCCGGCCTGCTGTCCGCCTTCTCTAAGGCCCACCCGAGAGCTTAGGCCTGCATCGTCCAGCCCTCGACGCCCATGGCCGCCTGGCGCAGCGCCTCGGATCGTGTCGGGTGAGGATGGCAGGTGCGCGCCACGTCTTCCGAGGCTGCGGAAAATTCCATCGCCACACACCATTCGGCTACCATCTCGCCGACATCTGGCCCGACCATGTGAGCGCCCAGGATGAGATCGGTCTTGGCGTCGGCCAGCACCTTCACGAACCCCTCGGCCTCGTCATTGACTTTGGCCCGCGCATTGGCCGTGAAAGGGAACTTGCCCACTTTGTACTCGACGCCCCGCTCCCTGAGGTCTTCCTCCGTGGCGCCGACGCTGGCGACCTCCGGATAGGTGTAGATGACACTTGGAATGACGCCATAGTTCACGTGACCCGCCTTGCCGGCGATGAGTTCGACGCAGGCCACAGCCTCGTCCTCGGCCTTGTGCGCCAGCATCGGGCCGTGGGTCACATCTCCGATCGCCCAGACGCCAGGAACGGAGGTCGCGCAATGGTTGGTTTCGATGAAGCCGTGGACATCCGTCGATAGGCCGACCGTCTCCAGGCCGAGACCCTCCGTATACGGATGACGACCGATGGATAGCAGAATGTAGTCAGCCTCGAGGGTTTCGGCCGGCCCTCCCGCGACCGGTTCGAACGTCAGCGAGACGCTGTCTTTCTTGGCTTTGGCGCCGGTGACCTTGGATCCCAGCCGGAACTCCATGCCCTGACGGGTCAGGGACCGCTGCAGCGTTTTGGCGACCTCCGCGTCGACGCTTGGCGTAATGCGGTCGAGGAACTCCACCACCGTCACCTTGGCGCCCAGCCGCCGCCAGACCGAGCCCAACTCCAGGCCGATGATCCCGGCGCCGATCACCACAAGAGTCTTCGGGACCCCTGGCAGCGCCAGGGCGCCGGTGGAATCCACGATCCGCTTCTGGTCGACCTCGATGCCTGTCAGCGGCGCCGACACCGATCCGCTGGCGATGATGACGGAGGAGGTGTCGAGTACGGATTCGGACCCGTCCGGGGCGACGACTTTGACCTTTCCAGGCCCGGCGAGCGAACCCTTTCCGCGGATCCACTCCACCTTGTTCTTCTTGAACAGGAACTCGACGCCTTTGGTCAGTTGCGAGACGACCGTCTCCTTATGCTTCATCATCACCGGCAGATTGAGCGTCGGCGCGACATCGACGCCGATGCCGGCGAAATCCTTTCCGGCCAGTTCGAACATCTCAGAGGCGTGCAGCAGGGCCTTGGAGGGTATGCAGCCGACGTTGAGACAGGTGCCGCCCAGGGTTTCGCGGCTCTCCACGCACGCCGCCTTCAGGCCAAGCTGGCCCGCGCGGATGGCGGCGTTGTAGCCACCGGGTCCGCCACCGATGATGATTACGTCATAGCCGGCCAAATAGCCCTCCTGATGCTTGCGTGGCGGCCTGATATAGGGGGCGACGATAATTTAAGTCAGTCGGCTTCATCGATTGGAGCCCTCTTGACGTCCCACTCATCCGCCGCGTTCGCCTCCCAAATTGCGCGCCAATCAAAAAATGGAGGCAGCAGATGCTCAGCCTGAAGGTGACCGGCGAGGCCAGGAATGGGCGCAAAGCCCGGAAGGTGTTCCAAAATTCGGTTTGTGGTTCGACGTTCGGAACCTTGGCGTCGCTTCGCCCCGGTTCCCACATGCTTCGTTGGTTCAAAGAAATTCCAGAATCCTCTGACTACCGACGAATGCGTCATGAATACATGCGTGGCGTTGCTTGCAGATCTCCAGTGTCGATAGGGAGACAATATCAAGTAGCACGGATGATAAGATCTTGAATATAATTCCTCGTGCTCCTGGGGGAATATTAGACAATGGTGAGATGACGATTCGTATATCTGATTATAAAACTTATGCATCTCGAATATTGCCCTGACGTTGTGCAGATAGTCGTCTTCGCAAAAATAGTACAAGCCCTCTCCCTCAGCTGCAATCGAAAATTGCTCATGGAGGGATTCTCCCTGACCCGGTATACTAGTCTGTACGATGCGATGATTACATCTCAAGTGGGAAGTCATGGACTCATACATGCGCACGAAGCCTGGGTCAGATCTGTCATCGAGCACCGTAAAGTTGATGATCAGATTTGCTTCCAATTCCAGCGCAAGGTTCACGCTCGCAACAAGCGACCTCAGACAGCGCTCCACGATTTGCGAAATGGGAATCGAGCCCAACCGGAGTTCCGCCTTTGCCAGCCGTTCGGGTTTTAGACAGGTGCGAAAAATGATGGAGAGGGTGTTGCTCCCCATTTTCCCGTCCGCCAAAGGAAGAGGGCGGGATCCGCGGGCGAAAGCGGCACGCACCGTCGCGACCGGCCCCTCTGTTGCGCCGCGGGCAGGGAGCAGGTTGAAGGCATCACTAGGCCGGACGTCATAACCGATCGGGCGAAGCATTCGCCCAAGCAGCCGCATAGCCTCATTCATACCAATTTATTTTCTCCGATCAGCCCGCAGATGCCCCGTTGCCACGGGCCAAGCCTACACCTCCAGCGGCAACCACTTGCGAACAAGTTTATCTTCGCGCGAGGATGAACATAGTTTGGTCGCCTTGACCTTCGCGGTTGAGATCTTTGGCGCGGAGCCGATAATCGGCGAGTTCGGCGCGGCTAAACAGGTCGCGGTCACGCCTCCTGTCTGACGTAGGAATGTCCCGCCTGTATCGCTCGCTTCCCACAAATTGAGAAATATTGCCGGTGGACCAGGAATCGGTGACCGCGAGGCCCGCGCCGCGCGACAAAATTTCCATGGCCTGATTGGTGAACACATGGATGTGTCGTGGCGGATCGAGCGCAAACCAGTGCTCGCGGTAGTGATGCCAAGCCCAGGAATCGGCAACTGGCACAGTCACGAGAACCCGCCCCCCGCTAGAGAGCATCTGCTGAGCCAAACAAAGTGCGGCAAGGGGGTCAGTCAGGTGCTCCAACGAGCTGTGGAACATGATGAAGTCGAAGGACGAGACACGACCAACCACGAATTCCTCGAGACTGGACTTGTGCACGGTGACGCCGCAGTCGTAGCGAAGGGTTTCATTGATGAAGGGATCCACGCCTGTGGGCGCAGGCATGCCTCCCAAAGCCATATTGAGAAGAGTCTTGCCCGCGCCGCAGCCGATGTCCAACACGCGCGCATTCGGCCCGAGGCCGGCCTTCTGCAGCCAGTCGACGTAAGCGAACGGTCGGCTGATTCGCTCCGCCATCGCGCCGAGGAAGTCGCGTCGGCCGAAACGCGACCTGACTCTTCGCGGATCGATGAAGCGTCGGACCGAGTTGTGATCAAGGCTGCGGTGATTGCGGAACGAAAAATAGTCGTCGGGGTAGAAGAGGGATAGATCAACCGGTACGTCCGTGATCTGAACACAGCCGCAGCCTGTGCACTCGAAGTAGTCAAACGGCTGGCGTGTCCCGTGCAGCATCTCGCGCGTATGGAAAAGCGCAAAGTCACCGCGCGTCGCGCAGATCCGGCAGGTGGCCAGCGCGGTCTGATCGACGTCGTGCACGAGAGGCGTACCAGATTCCGTCATCACGCGCGAAGACGTGTCAGCAGCGCTGGACCCCACGCTTAAACCTCCAGCAACAACCGCTGGGGATCTTCGATGTGTTCCTTGACCTTGACCAGGAAGGTCACCGCGCCCTGACCATCGACCACGCGGTGATCATAGGAAAGCGCCAGATACATCATCGGCCGGATCAGCACCTGACCGTTCACCGCCACCGGCCGTTCCTGGATCTTGTGCATACCAAGAATACCCGACTGCGGCGCATTCAGGATCGGCGTGGACATCAACGAGCCATAGACGCCGCCGTTGGAAATCGTGAAGGCGCCGCCTTGAAGATCCTCGAGCGACAGCGCTCCATCGCGCGCCTTGCCGCCAAGCTCGGCGATCGCTTTCTCGATCCCGGCCAGGCTCAGGACATCGCAATCGCGCACCACCGGGACGACGAGGCCGCGCTCGGTCCCAACCGCAACGCCGATGTCGTAGTGGTTCTTGTAGATCAGGTCCGTTCCGTCGATCTCGGCGTTGACCGCCGGCACTTCCTTGAGCGCGAAGACGCAGGCCTTGACGAAGAAGCTCATGAATCCCAGGCGCACGCCGTGACGCCTCTCAAACACGTCCTTGTACTGATTACGCAATGCCATGACCGCGCTCATGTCGACCTCGTTAAAGGTCGTCAGCATTGCGGCGTTGGCCTGAGCTTCCTTCAGCCGCTTGGCGATGGTCTGGCGCAGCCGGGTCATCGGCACCCGCTCTTCGCGCGCGTCGATCGCGCGGGCCGGCGACGGCGCGGGCGCGGGCGCGGGTTTCTGGACGAGCGCCTCGAGCGCGGCCAGGGCATCGCCCTTGGTAATCCGTCCATCGCGACCGGTGCCGGCGACACGCGACAGGTCGAGATGGCCCTCCTCCGCGATACGCTGAACCGACGGCGCGGGCGGTCGGTCGGCGGGGGCGGCTAGAGCGGCACGAGCGGGGGCAGGGGCAGGGGCGGGGGCCGGATTCGGCGCCGGCTTGGTCTCGGCCTTCGGGGCGGCCACCGGTGGCTTGACCACTGGAGCCTCGGCGTTTTTTTGCGGCGCAGCCGCGACGGCCCCGCCAGGGCTCACCTGGCCAAGCCTCTGGCCCGGCGTCACCGTTACGCCGGCTTCGGCGTCGATGGCCGACAGAACGCCGTCTTCCGGAGCCACGACCTCGAGACTGACCTTGTCGGTGTCCAGTTCGACCAGGACCTCGTCGCGTTTGACCGCCTCGCCGGCCTGTTTGGTCCAGCGCGCGACGGTCGCTTCGGTGACCGATTCGCCGAGGGCGGGCGTCATGATGTCGGTCATCAAACGTAACTCCGATACGACCGCGCGGCTCATTCAAAGCAGGGCGCGGCGGCTCTCTAGGCCATTTTCAGCGGTCAGGCGAACGCCGCGGCGAGGAAGGAATCCAGCTCCTTCTTGTGACGGCTCATGACTCCAGCGGCGGTCGAAGCCGAGGCCGGGCGGCCGACATAGCGTGCGCGTTTGGCGGCGATCTTCATCTTGCCCAGGGTGAGTTCCAGCCAGGGGTCGACAAAGGTCCAGCCACCCATGTTCTTCGGCTCCTCCTGGCACCAGACCAGCTCGGCGCCGCCGAAGCGTCCGAGTTCGGCGGTCAGCGACTTCATCGGCCAGGGGTAGAACTGCTCGAGGCGCAGCAGATAGACGTCATTGGCGCCGCGCAGGTCGCGTTCATCCAGAAGATCGTAATAGACCTTGCCGGAGCACAGGATCACACGCCGGATCCTGTCGTCCGCCACCAGTTTGAGGTCAGTGTGCCTGCCCCATTGGGCGTCGTCCTGCAGCACCCGGTGGAACGAGGATCCCTCGGCCATATCGTCGAGAGTCGAGACCGCCTTCTTGTGCCGCAAAAGCGATTTCGGGGTCATCAGGATCAGTGGTTTGCGGAACTCGCGCAGCATCTGGCGGCGCAGAATGTGGAAGTAGTTGGCGGGGGTCGAGCAATTGGCCACCTGCAGATTATCCTCGGCGCAGAGCTGCAGAAAGCGCTCCAGCCGCGCCGACGAATGCTCAGGTCCCTGGCCCTCGTAGCCGTGCGGCAGAAGCATGGTAAGGCCGCTCATCCGCAGCCACTTGCGCTCGCCAGATGAAATGAACTGGTCGATCAGCACCTGCGCGCCGTTCGCGAAATCGCCGAACTGAGCCTCCCACAAGGTCAGAGTACGCGGCTCGCAGAGCGAGAAGCCGTACTCAAAGCCCAGCACGGCCTCCTCCGACAGGGCCGAGTCGAGGGCCTCGAAGTGCGCCTGACCGGGGCGCAGGTGGCGCAGCGGCGTGTAGTGCTCTTCGGTCTTCTGATCGATGATGTCGCAGTGCCGCTGGACGAAGGTGCCACGCACGCTGTCCTGGCCGGACAGCCGCACGGGAAAGCCCTGATCGAGCAGGGAAGCAAAGGCCAGGTGCTCGGCCGTCGCCCAGTCGATGTCATGACCGGACTCGATACTCGCCCGCCTTTGCTCGATCACACGCTTGACGGTGCGATGAACGTCGATCCGTTCGGGGAAGGCGGTAAACCTGAGGCCGAGGTCGATGAGCTTCTGTTTCGGAACCGCGGTGTCCCCGCGCCGCTCTTCCCCGTCGGGCAGGGCCAGTCCCGCCCATTTGCCATCCAACCAGTCCGCCTTGTCGGGCTGATAAGACTTGCCCGCCTCGAATTCAGCCTCGAGGTATTTGTCGAACTCGTCGTTCCAGGCGGCGACATCCGCCTCAGTAGCAACCCCCTCATCGATGAGACGGCGCGCGTAGATCTGGCGCGTGGTCGGGTGATCCTTGATGACACGGTACATGACCGGCTGGGTCATGGTCGGGTCGTCGCCCTCGTTGTGACCGAAACGCCGGTAGCAGAACATGTCGATGACCACGTCCTTGCCGAACTGCTGGCGGTATTCGATGGCCACACGGGCAGCGAAGGTGACGGCTTCGGGATCGTCACCGTTGGCGTGGAAGATCGGCGCCTCGACCATCAGGGCGCTGTCAGACGGGTAGGGGCTGGTCCGCGAATAGTTCGGATAGGTGGTGAAGCCGATCTGGTTGTTGACGATGAAATGGACCGCCCCGCCGGTGCGGTAACCCTTGATGCCCATCAGGTTGAAGCATTCGGCCACCACGCCCTGTCCGGCGAAAGCGGCGTCGCCGTGCATCAGCAGCGGCAGGACATGGCCGCGTCCTTGAGTCGGGTCCGCGCGCAGCGCAAAGGCCTGCTTGGCCCGCGCCTTGCCCAGCACCACCGGATTGACGCTTTCGAGGTGGCTCGGATTGGCCGTGAGCGAGAGGTGCACCCGGTTGCCGTCAAATTCGCGGTCCGACGAGGCGCCCAGGTGATACTTCACATCGCCCGAGCCCTCGATGTCGGACGGCATCGACGATCCGCCCTGGAACTCGTGGAAGATCGTCCGGTAGGGCTTGGCCATCACCGCGGCCAGGACATTCAGCCGGCCGCGGTGGGGCATCCCGATGATGATATCGTTCACGCCAAGCGCGCCACCACGCTTGATGATCTGCTCCATCGCCGGGACCATGGATTCGCCGCCGTCGATGCCGAAGCGCTTGGCGCCGGGATAGCGCTTGGCCAGGAAGCGCTCGAAGGATTCGGCTTCGATCAGCTTCTTGAGGATGGCGATCTTGCCTTCCGGCGTAAAGCTGATCTCCTTGTCGTGGCCCTCGATGCGTTGTTGCAGCCAGGCCTTCTCCGCCGGATCGGAGATGTGCATGTACTGCACGCCGACGTGGCCGCAGTAGGTGCGTTTGAGGATCGCCAGGATCTCACGCACCGTGCCCATTTCGAGGCCCAGCACGTAGTCGAGGAAGATCGCCCGATCGAAGTCGGACTCGGCAAAGCCGTAGCTGGCCGGATCCAGTTCGCTGGCGTCGCCCTCGGTGACGGCGATGCCGAGCGGATCGAGATCCGCCCGCAAATGCCCGCGCATGCGATAGGCGCGGATCATCATGATCGCCCGAAGGGAATCGAGCGTGCGTGCGCGCACCTCGTCCGGCGAGGCGGCGGGCTGCGCTTCCCCGATCCGGGCCTTGAGCTTGGCTTCCACCGCCGGCCACAGACCGTCCATGGCCGACAGCCAGTCGGGCCTCGACTCCCTGATCGGTGTCGGCGTCCAGGGCGGCGGGACGCTCGACAGCCTGATCGCATCCGGAGCGTCAGCAAGAGTAGTGAAGAAAGCCGCCCACGACGGTTCGACGGACGCCGGGTCCTTGATCCAGCGCGCCTGCAGGTCTTCCACAAAGCCGGCGTTGCCGCCGTAGAGAAATGAGGTCTCGGCCAGGATTTCGTTCAGCCGGCCGGCATCGTCCGCCATGTCGTCATTCCTTGTGCGCCGCCGCATGCGGCAAAGGCGCAGAGCATCAGATATGTATCGCTAAGCACCATTGCGACAAAGCGTCCGAGCTCCGCTGCGGCGCCGTACGCGCTTTCGAGATCAGCCGTTCAGCAGCTCCACCAGAGTGTGGCCGAGCCCGGCTGGGGATTGCGAAATGCGGATGCCCGCCGCTTCCATGGCGGCGATCTTATGGTCCGCCCCGCCTTTGCCGCCAGAGATGATCGCTCCGGCATGGCCCATCCGTCGGCCGGGCGGCGCGGTCCGGCCGGCGATGAAGCCGATCATGGGCTTTTTCTTGCGATGCGTGCGCACGAACTCGGCCGCGTCCTCTTCGCCGGAGCCGCCGATCTCGCCGATCATGATGATCGACTGCGTCGCCTCGTCATGCAGGAACATGTCCAGCACGTCGATGAATTCGGTTCCCTTTACCGGGTCGCCGCCGATTCCGACGGCTGTCGATTGACCAAGGCCGACCTGGCTCGTCTGGAAGACCGCCTCGTAGGTCAGCGTCCCAGAGCGCGAAACCACGCCCACCGATCCGGTGCGGAAGATTGAGCCCGGCATGATGCCGATCTTGCAGGCCTCGGGCGTGAGGACGCCAGGGCAGTTGGGACCGATCAGGCGAGACTTGGAACCGGACAGGGCGCGCTTGACCTGAACCATGTCGGCCACCGGAATGCCTTCGGTGATGGTCACGATCAAAGGAATTTCGGCGTCGATGGCCTCCAGGATCGCATCGGCGGCGAACGGCGGAGGCACGTAGATCGCTGTCGCGTCCGCTTTTGTCTTTGCGGCCGCCTCGGCCACGGTGTCGAAGACCGGCAAGCCCAGATGGGTTGAGCCGCCCTTGCCCGGCGACACGCCCCCGACCATGAGCGTGCCGTAGGCGATCGCCTGCTCGGTGTGGAAAGTACCCTGCGCGCCTGTCATGCCCTGACAGATGACGCGCGTCTGCTTGTCGACGAGGATGGCCATCAAAAAGCGCCGCTCAATTCGCTTTCGGATGTCTTATCTTGAGAAGGTCAATCACCACCTCGCCCCCTTCGGTAAGCACGTTCAGAAAATAGAGCCCGTCCCCCGCGGCCGCGGGTTCAAACCCGGCGCTTGTGACCGCTGTTGGCGCGCCGTTGGTTAGTCCATAGCGCCACGTTGCCTTGGCGGAGGAACTCGTCTCGGGCGCGAAGCCAAGCCAGGCCTTGACCTCAGCCGTCGCCTGGCCCTGCTTGAGCGAGGGCACGTGCGCGGTGCAACTCGTGAGCTGATAGGGGGGTTTTGGGCCAACCCAGGCATAGATTGCAATGCGTTGGTTTCCGACAGTGGAGGTCCTGGCGATTCCCTCAGTGGGCGTCACGCCCTCCATGTTGGTCGGCAGTATCTCGGTAGGAGCCCAGCCGGCTCCGCCAAGAGCGGCCTTGACCGCAGGAAAGTCGGCATGGGTGTCGCCACAGATCTTTTTGAAAGCGTCGAAGGCCGGCGAAGCCGCCGCTGGCACGCCGAAGGACGTAGCCAACGCCGCCACAAAGGTGGCTTTGAGGATGTTCATGCGGCGCGTTCCCTAACTGCCTTGACGATTTTTTCGGCCCCGTCAGCCAGGTCGTTGGCCGGCGTGACATCCAGGCCGCTGTCTCTGATGATCTGTTTGCCGAGCTCGACGTTGGTGCCCTCCAGTCGGACGACCAGCGGCACCTTGAGGCCCACTTCCTTCACCGCCGCAACCACGCCCTCGGCGATGATGTCGCAGCGCATGATGCCGCCGAAGATGTTGACCAGGATGCCTTTCACATTGGGATCGGCGGTGATGATCTTGAACGCCGCGGTGACCTTCTCCTTCGAGGCGCCGCCGCCGACGTCGAGGAAGTTCGCCGGCTCCGCGCCATAGAGCTTGATGATGTCCATGGTCGCCATGGCCAGGCCCGCGCCGTTGACCATGCAGCCGATCTCACCGTCGAGCGCGACATAGGAAAGCTCGTGTTTGGCCGCCTCGATCTCCTTGGCGTCCTCTTCGGTCTCGTCGCGCAGGGCTGCGATGTCGGGATGGCGGTAAAGGGCGTTGTCGTCGAACGACACCTTGGCGTCGAGCACCACCAGACGGCGCTCGTCTGTGACGATCAGGGGATTGATCTCCAGCAGGCTCATGTCCTTGGCGAGGAACGCCTTGTAGAGCGCCGGCAGCAGGCTTCGCGCCTGTTTGGCCTGGTCGCCGGCAAGGCCCAGCGCCTTGGCCAGGAGGGCGCTGTGATGCGGCCAGGGACCGGTCGCCGGATCGATCGAAAAGCTGACGATCTTCTCAGGCTGCGTGGCCGCCACTTCCTCGATGTCCATCCCGCCCTCTGTTGAGGCGACAACTGCGACGCGACTGGTTTCGCGATCGACGAGCAGAGACAGATAGAGTTCGCGGGCGATCGCCGCGCCTTCCTCGATGTACAGACGGCGAACGACGCGGCCCTTTGGGCCGGTCTGATGGGTGACAAGGTTCATGCCCAGCATTCGGCTCACTTCCGTGCGAAGATCCGCGAGCGACTTGACCACCTTGACCCCGCCGCCCTTGCCGCGCCCACCGGCGTGGATCTGGGCCTTGACCACCCAGACCGGGCCGCCGAGCTTCTCGCCGGCCGCGACCGCCTCCTCCACACTGAACGCCGGGTAGCCGCGTGGCACAGGTGCGCCGAACTCGGCCAACACTGCCTTGGCCTGGTGTTCATGAATGTTCATGCAAGGGACCGCGTCAGGGAAAGGCCCGGCGCTTATAGGCGAGGCCTTTGCGGCGGCGCAACGCCGACCCAGGGTCACTTTGCGCCGTAGCGCATCATGAACATCTCGACGGCCCAGGCGACCTGCTTCGCGATCGCCTCTGACGAAGGTTTGGATTGGACGCCAAGCGTCACTTCCAAGTGGTGAGTACGGCACAGGCCCATGAATTGCCAAGCCGCCTCGCTGCAGTCTTCCAGGCTGATCTCGCCGCGCGTCCTGGCGGCTTCGAAATACCGAGTCAGACGGTCGTGACCCGCCATCGGACCTGATTGGAAAAATATTTGCGCGAGGTCCGGCGTGCGATGGGCCTCGGCCACCACGATCTGGAACGTGCGGACAGCCCAGTCGGAATAGATCCGATCGAGGAATCGCTCGCCAAATTGCTGAAGCACATGGGGTACCGGCCTGTCGTCTGCGAAGTCGAGTATCTCAGCGCCGACACGCCCGCAGGTTTCGCGGATATAGGCTTCGAACAGCGCCTCCTTGCTGTCGAAGTAGTTGTACAGCGTGCCTTTTGAACCCCCGAGCCTGGCGGCGATGCTCGACATCGAAGCCGCCTGAAAGCCCTCCTCGGCGAATACCTCGCTGGCGACGGACAGGATGGCTTCGCGTCTTTGGTCCTTGCGTGTGGTTGAGGCTGTATCCATCTAGATTTGACCGTACCGTACGGTTGTGGGTTGACAAGGTCAGTGCGGCGGCTAGGCTACGAATATGACCGTACCGTACGGTCATTATAGGGGATCTCAGGCAATTGTCCAGTCGCGCCGCAACTGCCGCGATCTCGTCTGCCCTGACCCTTGCCGGCTGCGCGGCGATCCCCCCGGTGCATCTTGCCGACGTGAAGCCGGCCTCAGCTTATCGCGCGGATCAGACCTTCGCGGCGCCGACGATATCGTGGCCAGGCGACGAGTGGTGGCGAGCCTATGACGACGCCCAGCTCAACCAGTTGATCGACGAGGCCCTCGCCGCCTCACCAAACGTGGCCGAGGCCAGGGCCAGGTTGGACAAGGCCGACGCGCTTGCCGGCGTGGCGCGGGCGAATCTCTTTCCTACGTTGCAGGGTCAGGCCCAGGTCGACGAAACCAAGCAGAGCTACAACACAGGAATCCCCCCGGCTTTCGTCCCGCACGGCTGGAACAGCTTCGGCCAGACAACTCTCAACTTCAGTTGGGAGCTGGATTTCTGGGGCAAGAACCGCAAGGCGCTGGCGGCCGCCGTTTCCGACGCCAAAGCCAGCGACGCTGACCTTGCCGAAGCCAGGCTGGTGCTGTCGACCGCCATCGCCTCGGCCTATGCCGACTTCTACCGCCTGTGGGCCGAACGCGACGTCGCCGAACGGGCGGTGAAATCGCGCGAGGAGACGCTGGATCTCGTTCGTCGCCGCGTCGACAACGGCCTGGACACACGTGGCGAACTCGAAGAGGCCAAGGCAGGGCCGGCCAACGCCCGATCCGATCTCGCCGCCATCGACGAGGACATCGCCCTTTCCAGGGACAGGATCGCCGCTCTGATGGGTCAGGGCCCCGACCGCGGCCTCGCGATCCAGCGCCCGTCCGCCCCGTCCCTCAAGGCATTTGGCCTGCCGCCGCGCCTCCCCGCCGATCTCATCGGCCGCCGTCCAGACCTCGCCGCCGCGCGCTGGCGGGCCGAAGCCGCCGCCGGCCGGATCGGCGTCGCCAAAGCCCAGTTCTATCCCGATATCAATCTCGCGGCGGCCATCGGCTTCGAGTCACTCGGTATTTCGAAGCTGTTCCTTTCCGGCTCGAGCACGGGTCAGGTCGGTCCGGCGATCACCTTGCCGATTTTCGAAGGTGGGCGCCTCAGGGCCAACCTGAGGGGCGCGCGCGCGGATTATGAAACGGCCGTCGCCAGCTACGACGAGACGCTTACCCAGGCCCTTCAGGATGTCGCCGACGTCGCGGCCAGTGAGCGGGCGCTCAGCGCACGCGTTCAGCACAGCACCGACGCCCTGACCGCTGACGAGGACGCCTATCGCATCGCCCGGCTGCGCTACGAAGGCGGCCTCGCCAACTACCAGAGCGTGCTTCTGGTCGAAAACGCGGTTCTCACCGATCGGCGCACGGTGGTCGATCTCAAGGCGCGCGCCTTCACCCTCGATGTGCAGCTGATCCGCGCGCTGGGCGGCGGTTATCTGACAAACTGACATTCAATCGCGACGAGGCTTAATTCATGCCTGACACCGCCGAGTTCCACACCGAGGCCACGCGAGCCGCCCCCCCGGCCACATCGCGTCGCCCCAGCCTGAGGGCCCGCCTGTTTGCTCTGCTGGGCCTCGCCGTCGCCTTTCTCGCCATCTGTTGGTTCGCTTGGTGGTTCCTGGTTGGACAGTTCCACGTGACGACCGACAACGCCTACGTCGGTGCCGATGTGGCCGACATCACGCCGCTGGTTTCCGGACCAGTGACCCAGGTTCTGGCCGTGGACACGCAGGCGGTAAAGGCCGGCCAGCCGCTGGTGATCATCGATCCCACCGACTTCCAGATCGCGCTCGCCCAAGCCAGGGCTCAGCTCGGGCAGGCGGAACGCAAGGTGCGCGGCTATTTCGCCAACGAAGGCGCCCTGACCGGTCAGGTGGCCGCTCGCCAGGCAGACATCGACAAAGCCGACGCCCAGATCGCAAGCGCTCAATCTGATCTCGACCGCGCCCAGACAGAGCTGACACGGCGCCAACGCCTGGCGTCATCCGGCGCGGTTTCGGGCGATGAACTCACCCAGGCCGAAAACGCCTTCATGACTGCCAAAGCGGCGCTGGAATCGGCTCGCGCCGCCAAGGTCCAGGCAATCGCCAATCGCACCGCCGCGGTCGGCTCCAAGGACATCAATACGGCCTTGATCACCGGTGGGGATGTCGGCGCCAACCCTGAGGTCCAGGCGGCCGCCGCGAGCGTGCGCGCAGCCGAACTCAATCTCGCACGCACCATGCTCTCCGCGCCGGTCGACGGCGTCGTGGCCAAGAAAGACGTGGCCGTCGGGCAGAGGGTGCAGGTGGGCCAGGCGTTGATGACGGTCGTGCCGGTTTCCAAGGTTTACGTCGACGCCAACTTCAAGGAAGAGCAGCTTCGCCACGTGCGCATCGGACAGCCGGTGACGTTGACTGCCGACCTATATGGCGATCACGTCAAATTCCACGGCAGCGTGGTCGGCGTGGCCGGGGGGACCGGCGCGGCTTTCGCTCTGATCCCGACCCAGAACGCCACCGGCAACTGGATCAAGGTGGTCCAGCGCCTGCCCGTGCGGATAGCGCTCGAAGCGGACGAGCTGAGGCAGCATCCCCTCCGCATAGGCCTTTCGATGAAGGCCGACGTCGACGTCAAGTCCCGCTAGGACACAGCGCCGTCGTGTCCGACCACCGCCCGGAAGACGAATTCTCCCCCATGCAGGGCGCGCCATTGTGGATCGCCGGCTTTCTGCTGGCGCTTGCCAACTTCATGGTCGTGCTCGATATCACCATCGCCAACGTCGCGGTGCCCAACATCGCCGGCGGACTGGCGGTCTCTCCAGACCAGGGCACCTGGGTCATCACCTCCTATTCCGTGGCCGAGGCGATCACCGTTCCGCTCACCGGCTGGCTCGCCCAGCGCTTTGGCGCGGTGAAGGTGTTCTGCACGGCCATGGTCAGCTTCGGCGCCTGCTCGGCCCTGTGCGGTCTCGCCCCGTCGCTCGGCGTGCTGGTGGTCTTCCGCGTCCTCCAGGGCCTCTCCGGGGGGCCGATGATGCCACTTTCGCAGACCCTCATGCGCCGCATCTTTCCCGCCCGGCAGCAGGGAACGGCGCTGGGTCTGTGGGGCATGACAACGGTCGTCGGACCGATCGTGGGACCGCTACTCGGCGGATTGCTAGTCGACGGACCGGGTTGGCCATGGGTGTTCTATATCAACGTCGCGCCGGCGCTCATCTGCGCCTGGTTCGCCTGGCGCATCTTGAAGACCCGCGAGACCGCCACCGAGCGCAAGCCGGTCGATATCTTCGGCTTGGCGCTGCTCATACTGTGGGTCGGCTGCATGCAGATCATGCTCGACAAGGGCAAGGACCTGGACTGGTTCGACTCGCGTTTCATCGTCGCCTTGGCCATCCTGGCTGCGCTCGGCTTCCTGGCCTTCATCAACTGGGAGCTGACAGATCCCAATCCCATCGTCGACCTGCGCGTCTTTCGACACCGGGGCTTCGCGGCCAGCACGGCGATCATGTGCATAGTCTATGGCGCCTTCTTTTCCTCGGTGGTGCTGATCCCCCTGTGGCTGCAGACCAGCCTTGGCTATACCGCCACTTGGGCCGGCCGGGTCACCGCCTGGCAGGGCCTGTTTGCTGTCATCCTCTCGCCCATTGTCGGACGGCTGGTCACCCGCGTCGATTCCCGCGCCCTGGTGTGCTTCGGGGTGACAATCATGGCCGGCGTGTCGTTCTGGCGTTCCGGATTTGTCTCCAACGTCGGCTATTGGAACATCGCCTCTCCACACGTGCTTCTGGGCGTGGCCGTGCCGTTTTTCTTCATTCCCCTGACCGGCCTGGCGCTGAGTTCAGTGAAACCGCAGGAGACCGCCTCGGCGGCCGGCTTGCTCAATTTCGCGAGAACCGTCTCCGGCGCCTTCGCCGTCTCCATCACCACTACCGCCTGGGAGAACACCGCGGCTTCGCATCACGCCGACCTAGCTGGAAACCTCAACGACCCCAACGCCACGCTGAACTCACTGCGGTCGATGGGCCTCAGCGCACAACAGGCCATCGCGGGGCTCGACAATCTCGTCCAAGGCCAGGCCGTGATGATCTCCACCGACCACATCTTTCTGATCAGCGGGCTGATGTTCCTGTTCGGCGCCTGTGTGGTGTGGCTGGCCCCGAGACCGAAGACGCAGGTCGCGGCCGGGGCTGGCGGTCACTGACGGCGGCCTTCACATACGGAAACAATGCCCGGTGAAGGCCGAAATCCGCCGTCGATAAGCCCTTTACTTCGGTCCCGGGAAACGGGCGGAATAGAGGAACCCTGACATGACCAATGATCATCAACCTGCGCCGCGTGCGTCTCAGCGGCCGGGCGCCCGGAAATTGTGGCTCGCCGCCGCCTTCGCGGGTGTCTTTGTGGCCGGCGGCCTGTCCGTCTCCAGCATCAGCTATGCGGCCGATCAGATGGGCATGGGCGCCGCTCACGGCGAAGGGCACATGCGGATGCACGCCATGATGGCCGAGCATCTCGACATGGCGCTTGCCGCCGTCGACGCCACGCCCGACCAGAAGAGCCGTATCCACGAGATCATGCGCGGCGCCATGCAATCGATCGGCCCTCTGCACCAGCAGCTGGCTTCGACCCACGCCGACCTGCACCGAATCCTCCTTGCGCCGGTCATCGATCGGGTGGCGCTGGAGAAGCTGCGCGCCGAACGGGTCGCCGACGTCGATCAGGTCAGCCGCGTGCTGGTGGGCGCCCTGGCGGACGCCGCCGAGGTCCTGAGCCCGGAACAGCATGCAAAGCTCGGCCAGATGATGATGCAGGAACATCACCACTGACGTGGGCGCCGCGACAGGCGGCCGGACCTCGCCTAGTCTGGCCGCCATGGGCGGGCGTATCCTGATCATCGACGACGATGCGCGCCTGGCCGAGATGGTCGGCGCTTACCTCACCGGCGCCGGCTTCAGCGTCGAGGCGCGCCATACCGGCCTTGCCGGTGTGAGCGCCGTCGCACGCCGGGGCGGCCAGGCGCCGTTCGACGTCGTGGTGCTCGACATCATGCTGCCGGACCTTGACGGCCTCGAAGTCTGTCGCCGGCTGCGCGCCGCCAGTGACGTACCGATCCTGATGCTTTCGGCGCGAGGCGAGGATTCCGACCGCATTGTCGGCCTTGAGATCGGGGCGGACGACTATCTCGCCAAGCCGTTCAATCCGCGCGAGTTGCAGGCGCGGCTGAAGGCCATTCTCAGGCGCCGGCGCGGCGAGACTGGCGGCGATACGATGAGCTTCGGTCAGCTCGAGATCGACGCCGGCTCGCGCACGGCTCGCATAGATGGAGCGGCCGCTCATCTGACGAGCTACCAGTTCGATCTGCTGCTGGCCCTGGCTCGGAACGCGGGCAAGGCGATGAGCCGCGAGAGACTAATGGACCTCGCCCGCGGTGAAGACTCGGAGGCGCTCGACCGGTCGATCGATGTCCATATCTCGCGCATCCGCGCCGCCATCGAGGCCGATCCGGCGCAGCCAAGGCGGATCATCACGGTGCGGGGCGCCGGCTATCTTTTCGCGCGCTCTCAGGATCAAGGCTGAGCGGGATGTTCGCTCTTCGCCGTGCCCTGTTCTGGCGGGTTTATCTCACCCTGCTAGCCAGCCTGACTTTGGCGGCGGTGCTGGCCGCCTTGGCCTGGCACAATCGGATCACCATCCAGCATCAGGCGCACATGCGTCACAGCATGCACCTGCCGATGATGCTGCTGCTCATCGCCGCGGCCGTCGGCCTTGGCGCTTATCCTGCCGTGGCGCGCCTCACGCACCGGCTGGAGCGCCTGAAGACCAGCGTTGATGCTTGGGGGCAGGGACGTCTCGACATCCGAGCCGAGGTTCAGGGCCGTGACGAAGTGGCCGCCGTGGCCGCCAGTTTCAACGCCGCCGCCGAGCGGGTTGAAAAGCTGTTATCGGCGCATCGCGACCTCTTGGCGCACGCCAGCCATGAACTGCGCTCACCGCTCGCCCGGCTGTCGATGGCGGTGGAAATGTACGCCGAACAGCCTGATCAGGCGTTGAGGCCGCAGATCATGGGCGACATCGAGGAGCTCTCGGCCCTGGTCGACGAGATCCTGCTGGCCAGCAGCCTAGACCAGGCCGCCGGCGATCTACCCAGAGAGCCGGTCGACTGTCTCGAGTTTGCGGCGGAAGAGGCGGCGCGCGCCGGAGCCGAGGTGAGGCGGGTCGGTCCCGATGATGCCTCGTTCGTCGTCGACGGCTCGCAGCGACTGCTTCGGCGGATGATCCGCAACCTCATTGACAACGCCGATCGGCACGGCGCCCCGCCGGTGGAAGTGTCCGTCGAGTCCATCGCCTCGCCGCCCTCGATCGAGATCGACGTCAGCGACGGCGGTCCGGGTTTGGCTGCGGCCGATCGCGAGCGGGTGTTCGAACCCTTTTACCGTCCGGCGGGGCGCGCCGAAGCCGACGGCAGTTGGGGGTTGGGCCTTTCGATTGTCCGCCAGATCGCCGAGCGGCACGGAGGAGCCGTCCTCTGCCGTCCGCGCGAGGGCGGTGGCGCCCAGTTCGTGGTCACCTTGCCGAGGCGGCGCTGAACTGAGCGGCGATTGTCTCGCCGGGACAAATTGACGCTGCGTCGCCATCTGGCCTCTTCGAATGGTCAGGCGCAAACTGTGACCATTGGACGATCAGGGGCGGGTCGTGGATTTCCTTCGCATTCTGTTTTCGCCATTCGGGCGCATCGGGCGTATGGCCTATTGGCTCGGGTCGATCTTTCAGTCGATCGCCCTCCTGCTTGCGCTTGATGTGACCAATTTCGCGCAAACCCAAGTGTCGGCCATACGCTCGATGCCGCCGGAATCGCTGAAGGCTCATACCGGGGACGCTTTGGGCTTGGCCGTGGTCGCCTTGCTGTCGATTTCGATTTGCCTTTGGTGGGGCTTCGCAATCGCGGTGAAGCGCTGGCACGATCGCGGAAAAACCGGCTTCTGGGTACTGATCAACCTCCTCCCGCTCATCGGGCCCCTTTGGCAATTCATCGAATGCGGCTTCCTGCCGGGCACGCTGGGCCGCAATCCATACGGGCCGCCGGGCGGTATCGAAACGTCGTCCAACACCGCGGAAGTCTTCAGCTAGGGTTCAGCCCGCCCGACCGACGACGGCTGTGGCGCGTCGTTCGAGCTTGCCCCAGCCCACACGATAGCCGCGGATGGCGGTGACCACGCTGCGGACCACCACCCAGTACATCAGCTGGCGATAGCCGAAGCGCTGCACCGGCAACCAGACGAGGTCCGCCCACGGCGCGCGGCGCTCCAGCGCCATGCCGAGCGCGCCCGCCGACAGGTCGAGGAAGATGAACGCCGCCCAGTAAAAGAGCGATCGCAGGGTGTCGTCGGGCGACCACTCCACCGGATGGAAGTAGTGGCCATAGAAAGCCCAACCGAGCGAGGAGACGATCGCCAGGTCGACCAACGGCGAGGCCACGGTGAGGAAGATCTGAAACAGCCAGATTTGCGGAAGGGCGACGAAGCCAAGGACCGGCCGGCGCCGGTTGAAGAGGTCGCCGCGATGTTTCCAGAGGCATTGCAGAGTGCCGAACGACCACCGGAACCGCTGGTTGAGCAGGCCGGCGACCGTGTCCGGCGCTTCGGTATAGGCGCGCGCCGAGGAGTCGAATTCGACGCGCCATCCGGCGCTCTGGCAGGCGAGGGTGAGATCCTGATCCTCAGCCAAGGTGTCGGCCGGATAGCCCCCGAGCTGTTCCAGGGTTTCTCGCCGCCAGGCTCCAACCGCGCCGGGCACCACCGTCACAGCGCCTAGCGCCGCCAAAGCGCGCCGTTCGAGGTTCTGGGCGGTGACGTATTCCAACCCCTGCCAGCGGGTCACGAGGTTGAGGCGATTGCCGACGATGGCGTTCCCGGCCACGGCGCCGACATTCGGATCCGCGAACCAGCGGGCCAGTCGGGGGAGGGTCCCAGGCGGAAACAGGGTGTCGGCGTCAAGCGCGACGACGATCTCGCCCCGGCAAAGCTTCAGGCCGCGATTGAGCGCCCGCGCCTTTCCGCCGTTTTCGAACGTCAGAAGCGTGACCCTTGGCTCGGCGTCGTAGGCGTCGCGGACCGCAGCCGCCGTTCCATCGGTCGATCCGTCATCGACCACCAGCACCTCGAGATTCGACCATTCGGAATTGAGAATCCGTTCGACCGAGGCGACGATCACCTTCTGCTCGTTGAAGCACGGGATGAGGACGCTGATCAGCGGCCCGGAATCCCGGTCCAGCAGCGGCGGCTCGCGGCCCGCTTCCTGGAACCGGTGCCAGAGGGACAGGATGGCAAGGAATGCAAGGCGGGCGACACCCAGGATGATGGCGATGGTGAAAAGCGCCTGCATGCCGGCGTTGATATAGCGGAAGAAGCTGAAGCCGAGGCGATCGAGGAACAGCTCCCAGGAGCTGCGTGACGTCGGCGGCAGCCCATTGGCCCGGCTCATGCCGGCGAGTTGGTCGATCGTGACCAGCCTGAGGCCGCGGGCACGGATGGCGTCGATCAGACCGGGGAGGGCCTTGACGGTCTGGCTTCGATCACCGCCGGCGTCGTGCAGCAGTACGACTTGGCCGGCTGTCGACCCGGTGTCGGCGAGCCGCGACATGGTTCTCTGGATGATTTCCTCGGCCGGCGGCTTCTTCCAGTCGTCGGGGTCGATGCGCAGACCGGCGATGAGATAGCCCAGCCTCTGGGCCACAAGCAGGGGTTCGACCTCGCCGGGTGTCGAAGGTTCGGCGTCTCCGAAATAAGGCGGTCGAAAAAAGCGCATCGATTTGCCGGTGAGCACGGCGAACAGGCGCTGGGTCGTGTTGATCTCCAGGTCCGTCTGAGCCAGCGGCGTGTCGGCGATATTGGGATGGGTCCAGGTATGGTTGCCCACCATCATGCCCTCGGCAACTTCGCGCTGAACCAGCTCGGGCTTTGCCTGCATGTTCTCGCCGATGACAAAGAAGGTCGCTACCGCCTGTTTCTCCTTGAGGATATCCAGGATCTTCGGCGTCCAGCGACCGTCCGGCCCGTCGTCAAATGTAAGGGCGACCCATCCGGGATGCGCCCCGTAGCGGTCGATCACATACTGGGTGGGCATCACCTTATAGTCCTCGCCCGAAATCAGTCCGGTGTCCGGATCGATTTCGATCGAGCGCAGGCCAGGCTGGGGCGAAGATGCGACGTGCAGGACTTCGCCGGTACCGTCGAAATCGACCGCGACGCTAGGCTCGATCCGCTCAAGTCCGACGGGCCTGGCCGAGTCGTAGGGCTGGTGCAAATAGTTCCATATGCCCGGATCCTCGGCCCCCATTCGCCACAGGGCGTAGCCCATCGGCCGGTAGGGGTCGCTGACCTTGATCTCGTTGAACAAGGTCGCCGCATCGAGGAACCAAACGATGTGCTTTCGGTGGTCGTCGTCTTCGAAGGCGAAGGTCGGGTTGAGCTCGTTGTCGTCGAGACTGACGCTAGCGCCCGAATCGAACGCAAGCTGGGTTGCGTCGTAAAACTCCACCGACTCGGCGCTGGCCGGTCCGATCTTGTCCTTCAACGTCCAGTCGTAGCCGTAAGCCCCGAACGAAACGACGGTGCGCCGCGGGTCAAGGATCTTCATGTCCTTGGCGAGCGTCTGTTCGAACCATTCCTGGCCAGCCGGTGGTCCTGGCTCGCCGGCGCCCCAATGTTGGTCGTACGCCATCAGGACGACGGCGTCGGCGTCGGCGCCGAATTTCGCGAGGGGCCAGGAATTGTCGCTGAACGGGGTCGCCACCCAGACCTCGCGTCCGATCGGCTTCAGCGCCGCACGGGTCTGGGCAAGGAAATCGGGGTAACGGTCGATGGCGGCCTGGGAGATGTTCTCGAAGTCGAAGACATAGCCGGCGTAGCCGCGCTGCTGAGCGAGGACCACGAGATTGGAGATCAGGGCTTTCTCCGCCGCCGGATTGCGCAGCAGATTATCGGCTAGGGGTCCGTCACTGAGGCCGTTGTGGGCATTGTGGACGATCGGCAGGACAGACGGCGGCGTCTTGGCGCCCGCTATTATCGCTTCGGCCTGGGGGTCGGAGGTCACGGCTACCCGGCCCAGCGAGCCATCGAGCAGCACCCACTGAGGCGAGACCACGTCGAGCTGATTGATGTGCCGGCGCAGCGAGGTCCGCGAATCCTGGTCCCAGCTGACATAGAAGCCGATGGAGAGCGGCCTCGCCCGCCCGCCGGCGGCGATCTTGCCGGGCCTGGGCACCCGTCTCCATTCGAGCGAGCGTTTCAGACGGTGAGCCGTTTCGACGTGCAGGGCCTGCAGGACCTGGGGATCCTTCAGAGTCAGGCTCGGCAGCATCGGGGCGAATGCGAGCGTGGCAAAGAAGCCGGCAACCACCAGGGCGGCTATCGCGATCACCATGCCCAGGCCGAAATTCGCACGCTTGGCCCGCCGCCCGGTCGGGTCGTGAAAGATGAACTCGTCCATCGACAGTGTTGGCGGCCTCTCGCCCTCAGCCCCGCTTCGTTGAACATGACGAAAGGCGGCCGTGATGCAAGGCTAGCATCAGCATTAGACAGGGATGAAATTGCCGCAGGTTGGAGTGGGACGATATAGAAATGGGCCCAGCGCCCGTCCGGGCCCGAGAGTCCCCACCCTTGGTTTCACAGCGCAGTTCCGTCGCTCCAAAGAGACCGGAGGAGAATTCGAGGCTTCCCCGCATCGTTCGCTCGTGGTTGCGCATCCTGGCCGCCGCATGCGTGGTGGCGGCGATCCTCGCCATCTCCGGCGGCTTCGGAGCCGGTGGCCGCACCGTCATCTAACGCGTCGTCTATTGGATGGCTCTCGTGTCGTTCGGTGCGACCGCGGGAGTCCTGTTCGACGCCTTTGTCGTTCCCAGCGACTGGTTCACACGGCGGCCGATGCTTTGCTGGGCGGTGATCGTGGTCGCCCGTGAGCCGGGCCTACCACAAGCTGCTCCGGGCCCGGTTGGTTCTGAACCGGACGAACTACGCCCCGAGCGTCAACCCCCTGACGGCGCGACGATTCTCGCGCCACTGATCGGCGCTCTGACCCCAGATGTCGAGGTCCAGCTCGTTGGGCGGCGGCAGACGGCCAGCTCTCAGCACGGTAGAGCCGAGCCGCCTGGCCACGTTCTGCGACGCAGTATTGTCGCTCTCTATGCAGTGGACGATGTCAGTCCAGCCCAGCTGATCGACCGCAAAGTCCATGCAAGCGGAGGCCGCCTCGGTGGCGATTCCCTTGCCCCAGGCTTCGCGCACGAGACCCCAGCCGATTTCGGTTCCGGGCCAGCCATCCAGCCAAAGGGGGCCGACACGGCCGAGCCAGCGCCCGCTGGCCCGATCGACTACTGAGAACATGCCAAAGCCCTGCAGCGCCCAGGATCCGGCCACACCCGCGATTCCCCGCCAGGCTACCGACCGCGGCTGCACGCCGCCAAGTGTGCGCATGACCTCCTCGTCGGCGGCGAACGCCGCCCAGGCGTCGAAGTCCTCCAGGCTGGGCGGCCGGAGCGTCAGCCTTTCGGTCGTGAGGACGGCGCCTTCCACTTCAGGCGAGCGCCGGCTCGATTTCCTTGCAGGCGGCAATGAGGCCCCGCACGGAGTCGACCGACTTGGCGAACATCGCCTTTTCACCCTCGTCCAGCGGGAACTCGAGCACCCGCTCGGCGCCGGCGGCGCCAATTACCGTCGGCACGCCGACATAAAGGTCGGTGAGCCCGTATTGACCGGTCAGGTGGGCGGCGCACGGCAGGACCCGCTTTTCGTCGCGCAGAAAGGCCCGGGCCATCGTGATGGCGCTCTCGGCCGGGGCGTAGTAGGCGGAGCCGGTCTTCAGGAGGGCGACAATCTCGCCGCCGCCGCCACGCGTGCGCTTGACGATCCCATCCAGCGCTTCTTGGGTCAGCAGGCCCTGGCGGACGATTTCCGGAAGGGGCAGGCCGCCCACGGTCGAATGCCGGACCATCGGCACCATGTCGTCGCCATGGCCGCCCAGGGTCCAGGCGTGGACGTCACGCACGGAGACACCGAGCGCCTCGGAAAGAAAATAGCGGAACCGGGCCGAATCCAGCACGCCGGCCATGCCGATCACCTTGTTGTGCGGCAGGCCAGAGAACTCGCGCAGCGCCCAGACCATCGCGTCCAGGGGATTGGTGATGCAGATCACGAAGGCGTTCGGCGCGTGGGTCTTGAGGCCCTCGCCCACCGACTTCATCACCTTGAGGTTGATGCCCAGCAGATCGTCGCGGCTCATGCCGGGTTTGCGCGGCACGCCCGCCGTGACGATGGCGACGTCTGCGCCGGCGATATCGGCGTATTCGCTGGCGCCTTTGAGGCCGGCGTCGACGCCCATCACTGGCGTCGCCTCGGCGAGATCCAACGCCTTGCCCTGGGGTACGCCATCGACGATGTCGAACAGCATGACATCGCCCAGACCCTCGCGCGCAGCGACGTGGGCGAGCGTCCCACCGATCATTCCGGCTCCGATGAGGGCGATCTTGGCGCGGGCCATGTGGCTGCTTCACTCCTGCTGCGTTTTGGGGCCGGCGCGGTCTAGACCGGGCGGCCATGGGCCGCAAGTTCAGCTCAGCGGCGACGCAGCAAGACCGGCTGACCGGCTTCTCCGACGATAAGTTCGCCGCGCCACACCCCGCCCGCAGCCGGATGGAGTACGACACGACGCTTGCCTGACGCATCGAACGCGATGGTCAACATCCCGCGGTTCCTCCGGCATATGACCACGCGAGGCGCACCGTCAGCCGTCCGCGAAGCGCAGGAGAGCGGCCCGCCCGTCGGCGGGTCGCCGATCTGAAAGACAAACAGAGTGCGGTCCTGCTCGTCTTGTAGCGTCCAGGTTCCATCGAGCGGTCCTTGCAGGCGTTCAGCCGCGGCCGCGGACTGGTCGATCCGGGTCCCGACTGCATCCTGCGCCGCCGCGGCCGGGGCCAGGCCGACGATCAAGGCCGCGATCACTAGCTTCAACCCGCCGCCTCGATGACTTCGGCGATGGCGACCAGTCGGACGGCCTGATCGTAATGCAGACGTTCGGCGAGGCGTCCTTCGACCCTGAGCGCGCCCTTGCCGACGTTTTCCGGCGCGTCGAAGGCCGCGATCACCACCCGCCCCCAGGCCACGTCCGCCGGGTCCGGTGAGAAGATCCGGTTGCAGATCTCCAGGTGGCTCGGATGGATGAGGCTCTTGCCGTCGAAGCCGAAGTCCCGCCCCTGGACGCACACGGCTTCCAGAGCCGCCAGGTCCTCGATCTCGTTGTGGACGCCGTCGAGGGCCGTGAGGCCGGCACCGCTCGCGGCCGTCACCGCCAGCGACAGCGCCGCGCGGAACGGCGCGCGGTCGGCGGTCATTCGCGCGCCCATCTCCTTGGCAAGGTCGTTGATCCCCATGACGAAGGCCGAAAGGCGCGTCTCCTTGGCCGCCGATGCGATCTCGGCGAGGGCCAGGATGGCCTGGCAGGTTTCGATCATCACCCACAGGCGTGTTCCGTGCGGCGCGGCGGCAAGCGAGCGGTCGGCTGCGATCACATCCGCCGCGGACGAGATCTTGGGGACCAGGACGGCGTCGGGGCCGACCGTTGAGGCGGCGGCCAGATCATCCGCCCCCCACGGCGTCTCGAGCGCGTTCACCCGGATGACCACTTCGCGCCGCCCGAAACCGCCGGAGCGCACGGCTGCAATGGCCGCCTCCCGTGCGGCGAGCTTGGCCTCAGGCAACACCGAATCCTCGAGATCGAGGACGACCACGTCGCAGGAAAGTCCTTTGGCCTTCTCGATCGCCCGCGAGTTGGACGCAGGCATGTAAAGGGCGCTGCGGCGCGGCTGGACGGACGACATGAGAAGCCCTTCGTGGCATAAGGCGGCATGACCATCCGCTACGAGGCCGACGCGCGCAACGTCCTGGGCGGCGAGCTGGAAGCCTGTTCGCTCTCGCCGGTGACCGGTTTCTTCCGCAACGGCTGTTGCGAGACCGGGCCGGAAGACGTCGGCCAGCACACGGTTTGCGCGGTGATGACCGCCGAGTTCCTGCGGTTTTCGATGAGCGTCGGCAACGACCTCTCGACTCCCAGGCCGGAGTTCGACTTCGACGGCCTCCGGCCGGGCGATCGCTGGTGTCTGTGCGCGCCGCGCTGGAAGGAAGCGCTGGATGCGGGCGCCGCGCCCAAGGTGGTTCTCGAGGCCACCCACGAAGAGGTTCTGGCCATCGCCCCGCTTGGCGTCCTCAAAGACCACGCCTTTCAGGAAAGCGAGTAGGCGCGTTCAAGCCGGTAGACCGCGCCATCCTCGCCCGGCCAGCTGGAATAGAGCCCAAATCGGCTGATGAGAAAGCTCGGGGATTTCAGGAGGTTGTTCTGTTGGACCCAGGCGCCCACCTCATCGGAAGATGCATTGCGCAGGTAGGCCAGGGTGACATGTGGCCGATAGGCGCGCCTCTCCCGGGCCAGGCCCGCGCGGCGCGCCGCGCGCTCGCATCGCCTGGCCAGCTGCATCAGCGGCTCGTTGGGCGCCATTCCGGCCCAGACCGCATGGACATCGGCCCCTTCACCGAAGACGCCGACACCCTCGAGTGAGAGATAAAATGACCGGGCTGAGATCGCAGACAGCTCGGAATCCAGGTCATCCGCCTTGTTTTCCGAGAGAGGGCCAAAGAATCGCAGCGTGACGTGCAAGCTCTCGAGCGGCCGCCAACGCGCGCCAAGGATCCCCTTCTGCCGGCGCGACAGATCGGCGGTGATGCTCTCGGGGGCAGTGAAAGCGGCGAAAAGGCGGATCATGCGGCGGTCTCTTGGATCCTGAAGCCGAGGTAACGAAGGCCGTCCTTGCGCGGCGCGGTGCACAAGACGATATTTAGGCTTGAGCGTCCAAACGGGACGCATGGACAAAGGTCTAGGATCAGATGAGCGACTTTGATCGCGATTATGCTCGGCCGACGAGCGCCGTCGCGCCGGATATGGCCGTCGACGCCGGGCTGCGCGGTTTCATGCTCGGAGTCTACAACAAGGTGGCCCTCGGCTTGGTGCTGTCCGCCGCTCTTGCGTGGGTGACCGGCAATTATCCGCCGGCGCGAAACCTGCTGTTCCGGGTCGATGGCTACGGACGTATCGGATACACGGTCCTCGGCATGGTGGTGGCGTTCGCGCCTCTGGCCATTCTCCTGTTCCAGGCCTTCGCCCGCCGGGCTTCTCCGAGAAGCGCTGCCGTCACCTACTGGGTGATCGTGGCCGCGATCGGCGCCTCTTTCGGCATGCTTTTCCAGATTTACGCCGGCGCGAGCATCGCCCAGACCTTCCTGGTGACGGCCATCGCCTTCGGCGGCCTGTCCCTGGCCGGCTACACCACGAAGCGCGATTTGCGACCGATGGGCAGCTTCCTGATCATGGGGCTCTGGGGCCTTATCGTGGCCATGCTGCTTAGCTTTTTCTTCCATTCGGCCGCGATGGTGTTCGCCATCAACGCCATTGGCGTGCTGATCTTTGCCGGCCTGATCGCCTGGGACACCCAGCGGCTGAAGCTCATGTACTATCAGCTCGGCGGCGACCAGGCGGCGATGAGCGTCGCGACCAGCTATGGCGCGCTCAGCCTATATCTCGACTTCGTCAACCTCTTCCGTTTCCTGCTCTATTTCATGGGCGGCAGCCGCCGCTGAGGCGAAACGGAACTAGCTAGAGAGAAGCCCCGGCCCGGGCCGGGGCTTTTTCATTCGACAACGGCGAACTTGGCCCTGTCGAACACCTTCAGCACCTGGTCGAGGTCGTGCCCGCGCTTGAGGATCAGTCCGCCGTGGGCGGTGACCGACCAGGCCCCCTGGCGCGCCGCCTGATGCGGCCGCTTCTCGATATGATAGATCGGCGTTTCGCTGGCCCGCCGGAACACCGAGAACACCGCCGCATCCTTGAGGGCGTCGATGGCGTAATCGCGCCAGTGTCCCGCTCCGACCATGCGGCCATAGAGATTGAGCAACTGATCGAGTTCGCGGCGGTCGAAGAAGACGGCGGGCTGCGCTGCGACGGAATCAAAAGCCATGTGGAGAAAGTCTAGCCAAGGATTCCGGCGTTGGCGAGACGGGCGGGTCGGAGACGGTCAATCTCCACCATTCCAGCCTCTCACTTCCGAAAGACCCCGGGGCAAAGGCCATGGCTGGGATCGCGACGGCATGGACGGCCGCGGCCAGGGCTGACCGCTCTCACTGGATCGGCTGACGCCCGCGGGAGATTGCGCCTATATTTGCGTATGGCGGTCGCCGCACGTGTCAGTCCGAAAGACTTCTTCACCCCTGACGAATGGGCGCCAATCTCGGCGCGCTCGTCATGGAAGGGCCTGGCGCTGGTCGCCCATTGCTGGGTGGTGATCGGTGTGGCCACCGCAGCCGGCATTCTCTGGCCGGTCACCATTCCGCTTGCGGTCACGGTCATCGGCGCTCGGCAACTGGGCTTGGCCATTCTTCTGCATGACGCGGCGCACGGCGCGCTTCACCCGAGCCGGAAAATCAACGACTGGGTCGCCGAGTGGCTCTGCGGCGGCGGTCTCATCGCCTACCGGAATTACCACCTGCAGCACCACAAATTCGCCCAGCAAGCCGAAGACCCGGATCTTGGGCTCTCGGCGCCCTTCCCGATCAGCCGCGCCTCCCTGCGCCGCAAGATCCTGCGTGATCTCACCGGCCAGACCTGGTTCAAGCAGCGCTTCGGACGCCTCGTCGCCCGTGTGAAGGCGCGAGAGGAACCGACCCTTGCGGTGCTGGCCGATGAGGTCAGACGCCAGCGCCGCTGGCTGATCTTCAGCGGCGTGGCCATCGCCGCATTCAGCGCCACCGGCTACTGGTGGGGATGGTTCGCCCTCTGGATGCTGCCCCGTGTGACCTGGTTCCAGATGGTGACCCGATTCCGCAACATCGCCGAGCATGCCCTGGTGGCCAAGGACGAGCCCGATCCCCTGCGGCACGCCCGGACCACCCACGCGAACCTCATCGAGCGGGCCCTGATCGCGCCCTACTTTGTGAACTACCACTGCGAGCATCACATGTTCATGCACGCGCCGTGCTGGAACCTCCCTCGCCTCAGTCGCCTGCTCGAAGCCAGGGGCGTGACGCCGCGGATGTTGACGGCGCCGGGTTATCTCGACGTGCTAAGCGCCGCCGCGCCCGCCTGACTGACGCGCGGCGCCCAGGCCAGACCAAGTCGCAAGGCGAAAAAGGCGCCGTGTAGCCTTGGGCGGGGTGTTCTGGTTGCTGACCACCATGTTCCGCACCGATCCGCCGCCGCCACCATCGGAGGAAACAGGGCGCGTCCGGCATGACGCGATTCGCCCAAAACCTGACGACTACCGCTGAGAATTCGCCTTGGCGTCGCGGCGCGCGCGCACCCGCAACCGCAGAGCGTTGAGCTTGATGAAACCGGCAGCGTCGCGGTGATCATAGGCCACTGCACCCTCCTCAAAGGTCACCAAGTCCTGATCGTAGAGGGAATAGGGGCTTTCTCGGCCGGTCACGCTGACGTTGCCCTTGTAGAGCTTGATGCGCACGCGGCCGGCGACCATCGCCTGGGAATGATCGATCGCCGCCTGCAGCATCTCCCGCTCGGGCGAGAACCAGAAGCCGTTGTAGATCAGCGATGCGTATCGCGGCATCAGCTCGTCCTTGAGGTGCATTGCCCCGCGGTCGAGCGTGATCGACTCGATTCCCCGGTGCGCGGCCAGGAGGATCGTGCCGCCGGGCGTCTCGTAGACGCCGCGCGATTTCATGCCGATGAACCGGTTCTCCACCAAGTCCAAGCGGCCGACGCCGGCATCGTGGCCAAGCTCGTTGAGACGGGTGAGCAGCGCCGCCGGCGATAGCTGCTCGCCGTCGATGGCGACCGGATCGCCGGCCTCGAAGTCCATGGTGAAGACGATCGGCTTGTCGGGGGCGTCCTCCGGCGCGATCGTGCGCAAATGCACAGACTCCGGAGCCTCGAGGCTAGGGTCCTCGAGCACTTTTCCCTCTGATGATGAGTGCAACAGGTTGGCGTCGACGCTGAACGGCGCCTCGCCCATCTTGTCCTTGGCGATCGGAATCTGGTGGTCTCGCGCGAAGGCGAGCAGCGCCTCGCGGCTGGCGAATTTCCACTCTCGCCAAGGGGCGATGACCCGGATGTCGGGCTCCAGGGCATAGTAGCTGACCTCATAGCGGACCTGGTCATTGCCCTTGCCGGTGGATCCGTGGCTGACGGCGTCGGCGCCAACTTTTCGGGCGATGTCGATCTGCGCCTTCGCGATCAGCGGCCGGGCGATGGAGGTGCCGAGCAGATACTGGCCCTCATAGACCGTATTGGCCCGAAACATCGGGAACACGAAGTCGCGCACGAACTCCTCGCGCAGGTCCTCGATGAAGATGTTCTCCGGCATGATCCCCAGCAGCAGAGCCTTCTCGCGCGCGGGGCCCAGTTCCTCGCCCTGACCGAGATCGGCGGTGAAGGTGACTACCTCGCAGCCGTATTCGGTCTGCAGCCACTTGAGGATGATCGAGGTGTCGAGGCCGCCAGAATAGGCGAGCACGACCTTCTTCGGCTTGGCGGACATGGTCTCTCCACAGAAACGGCGCGCTTAAAGCCCGGCGGGAGCGCCCAATGCAAGCGGCGAGTTCAGACCGTCATCTGGGCGCCGAGTTCGATCACGCGGCCAGGCGGGATGTGGAAGAATTCGCTCGGGTTGGCGGCGTTCTTCTGCAGGAAGATGAACAGCCGGTCCTGCCATAGCGGCATGCGTGAGTGAGCGTCGGGCACCACCTTGCGACGGCCAAGGAAGAAGCTTGTCGTCATGATGTCGAACTTCAGCCCCTCCTTCTTGGCTTCAGCCAGCGCTCGCGGGACGTTCGGGGTCTCCATGAAACCATAGGTCAGGGTCACCCGCGTGAAGTCGGCGTTGATCGGTTCGATCCGGATGCGCTCGCCTCGCGGGGCCTTGGGCGTCTCGGCCGTGCGGATGGTGAGGATTACGTTGCGCTCGTGCAGGACCTGACTGTGCTTGAGGTTGTGCAGAAGGGCCACCGGCGCAAGCTCGGGGGTCGAGGTTGGGAAGATGGCGACGCCCGGCGTGCGATAGGGCGGCCGCGCCTCGAGAATGGCGATGACGTCGGCGAGGGTGACGTTCTCGGACTGGGTTTTGGCGTTGAGGATCTCCACGCCCCGTGACCACGTCAGCATGACGATGACAAGGCCTGCGCCAAAAACCAGCGGGATCCAGGCGCCGTCCGCCAGTTTGGTGAGATTGGAGGTCAAAAACACCGCATCCACGAAGGTGATGGGAGCGAACAGCGGGATGACCCGCAACCAGCTCCAACCCCACATTCGCCGCGCAACCACGTAAGCAAGGCAGGTCGAGACGAACATGGTGCCGGTCACTGCGACGCCATAGGCGCTGGCCAATCGGTGCGAGGTCTGGAAGATCATCAGCAACACCAGCACGCCGGTCATCATCAGACCGTTGGCGGCCGGGACGAAGATCTGGCCGGTCTGGGTCTCCGACGTGCGGCGGATCGAGATCCTCGGCAACAGCCCGAGCTGGACGGCCTGCTGGGTCATCGAGAAAGCGCCTGTAATCACGGCCTGGCTGGCGATCACGGCCGCGGTGGTGGCGAGCGCGAGGACCGGCCAGTAGACGAAGTGGGGCGTCATCTCGAAGAAGGGATTGTGCCGCGCCCCCGGATGGTGAAGCACAAGGGCGCCCTGGCCGAGATAATTGAGCGTCAGACACGGCCAGACGATTGATAGCCAGGCGAAGCGGATCGGCCGTCGGCCGAACTGGCCCATGTCGGCATACAGCGCCTCAGCGCCGGTCACCGCCAGGAACACACTACCCAGGATGACGAATCCAACGAAGCCGTTCTCGGCCAGAAAGCGGACGGCGAAATAGGGGCTCAGGGCCCAGAAAATGGCTGGGTCGCGCAGGATGTTGATCACGCCGAGCGCCGCCAAGGTCAGAAACCAGGTCGCCGTCACCGGCCCGAAAAGAGAGGCGACCTGGTGAGTGCCACGCGGCTGCATGAGAAACAACGCCACCAGGATGCCGGCCGCGATAGGCAGCGCCATGGGCGCCAATGTGTGGCCGATTTGCGGGGCGACGCTGAGACCCTCCACGGCCGACAGCACCGAAAAGGCAGGCGTGATGACGCCGTCGCCGAAGAATAGGGCCACCCCGATCACGCCCACGAGGAAGAGAAGCCTCGAACCGCCCCCAGACATGCGCTGCGCGAGCGCCATCAGCGCCACCGAGCCGCCTTCGCCCTTGTTGTCGGCCCGCATGAGGACGGTGATATATTTGACGGTAACGATCAGGGTCAGGGCCCAGAAGATCAGGGACACCACCCCAAGGACCGCTAGGTGCGGAGATCCAACCGGACGGGAATGAGCCAGAGCTTCCCGCAGCGCATAGAGCGGGCTGGTGCCGATATCGCCGAAGACAACCCCGATCGCGCCCAGTGTCAGGGCCGCGAAGCTGCGCCGCCTGCCTCGCACGCGCGGGCTCAGTGGGGTTTCCGTTGGCGCAGGCCCAGCTTCGGCCAAACTCGATTGTCTCCGGAGGGCGCGCCGACCGCTGCAGCCGGCCGCGCTACACCCGTTCCCGACGGCGTTCAATCGCTCATAGCGTCAGGGATGCAGCCGGGCCATGGCTAGGGCGTCGACATAGACGCCGTCGCGCCATGCAAAGGCCCGATGCACGCCTTCACGCTCGAAACCGAAAGCCTCGTAGAGTTTTATTGCCCGTTCGTTGTCGACCCAGACGGTCAGTTCCAAGCGCTTGTAGTTGAGCCAGCGGTCGGCGAGGTCGATCAGCCCAGCCATCAGGGCCCGCCCAGCGCCGCGTCCGGCATAGGCGTCATGGACCGCCATCACGATGGACGCCGCATGAGAGCGTCGTCGGTTCTCGAACGGGTGCAGCCCCGCCGCGCCGATCACCTTGCCGTCGATGACCGCCACCAGCATTGAGTGACCGGCCGGCAGGGCAGCGCTGCGCTTGCGCCGGGCATCGACGCTCGCGAACGGCGCCTGAAGCGTGCCCCAGATCGCGTGGGGCTGATTCCAGGCTTCTGTCAGGTCCGAGATGTCCTCCGGCTCTTGGCCTCGGATCAGGATTTCGCTCATGGAAAGGTCTCTTTCGAAGCCGGGCCGGCCGGAGACGCTTCTCGCTCTTCCCCAACCGAGAGCCGGCGGGGTTGGCGGGAAAAGGCTGCGATCGCCTAGCGCGCGTCCTCATCCGCCCACCCGAGCCGGGCGGAGCACATGAGTACGAGAATCGCGAACGAAGTCATGGTCGTGGGGATTAACATGCGGCTCGTCTGCTCACCAGATCGCCCTCGACTTTCCAAGCGGCAGCGCCGCCGCTAGGGTCCGCCGTCATGACTTCGAGCGAAACGGTCTGGCGCCGATGAGCGCACGTCTTGCGCTGATCACCGGCGCTTCCGCAGGCATTGGCGCCGCATTCGCTCATATCTACGCCGGTCATGGATACGACCTTGCCGTCACGGCGCGACGTGAGGATCGTCTCCGCTCCCTCGCAGATGAAGTGCGCCTAGCTCACGGGGTTGAAGTCATCATCGTTCCCGCCGATCTGGCCGAGCCGGCGGCGCCAGCCACGCTCGTCGCCGACATCGCCGCGCAGGGTCGGACCATTGACGCTCTGGTCAACAACGCAGGCTATGGCCTCGTCGGCGCGTATGCAGACAGTCGCTGGGAGGATCAGGCCGCTTTCATCCAGGTCATGGTCACCGCGGTCTGCGACCTCACGCATCGCGTGCTGCCGGCCATGACCGCCCAGCGTTTCGGTCGAATCGTCAACGTCGCGTCTCTGGCCGGCTTGGCGCCGGGTGAGCCTGGCGTCGGCCTCTACGCGGCGGCCAAGGCATTTCTCGTGAAATTCTCCCAGGGCCTTCATCTGGAACTCAGGGCCAGCGGCGTGCACGTCAGCGCACTATGCCCAGGCTTCACCTGGTCGGAGTTTCACGACGTCAACAACACCCGCGAGTCGCTCAAACAGACCCCGGCATGGTTGTGGATGGGGGCCGACGAAGTCGCGGCCAACGGCTACGAGGCGGCTGAGGCCAACCGCCCGCTGTGCGTGCCAGGCGCGCCGAACAAGGCGTTGGCGGCCATCTCCCACCTCCTGCCCGACGACTGGGCCGTGGCCCTGATGTCGCAGCGACGGCGGTTTGGCGTCGACCGCCCCTAATCGATCACGGTCACGGCTGGTGATGCACGCCCTGGTAGGGCTGAGCGACGTCGTGGCGGACGGAGCCCACCGTCGAGGCGGCCCAGCCGGTCAGGATGAATTGCACCGCCATGGCCGCAAGGATCAGGCCCAGAACCCGCACCACGACCACCATGCCTACGCGACCCATCGCCCGCGAGATCTGGCTGGTGAACCAGAAGGACAGCAGGATGCTGAGCGCGGTAGCGAGAATGACGCCAAGGCCGATGAGGACTCCGGTAACGCCCAGCGTTTTGGCTTCTTCCGCGTAGATCACCGCCGACGAGATCGCGCCGGGGCCCACCAGCAACGGCATGCCGAAGGGCACGATCAGGGTCTCGAAGCGCCGCGCAGCGTAGGCCCTTACAGAGAGCGGCTGGGGGCCGTCGGACGTGTCGCCGAAATTCTTGATGATGTCTCCGCGGACCATATCGAGGCCCATGAGCAGCAGCACGATCCCCCCGGCGATACGAAATGCCGGCAGCGAAATGCCGAAAAACCTCAGTAGGCCAAGGCCGGTGACGAAGAAGAAGCCCAGGAAGAAGAACGTGAAGAGCGCCATATAGAGGGCGGTCAGACGGCTCTGCGCCGGAGTCGCGCCCACTGTCGCCGCGGCATAAAGCGGCACGTTGCCCAGCGGATCGATGAGGGCGAACAGAGCGATGAAGAAGTTGATGGCGAACGTCGACGCGTCCATGGCCGCCGCATAGCCCAGAATGTCGCCGCTCAGAAGTCGATCGCCCTCCCCTTGTGCTCCCAATCGCCGAAACGGCTCGGGTCCGGTCCCGCGGCGCCGCCGATCTCTTTCGGCGTCTTGTCCGGCGGCGGTTCCGCCGCCCGACGGGCGGCCGCTTCCTCGAGCGCACGGCGCGCGGCCGGCTTCAGCGGCTTGCCAGGCGCGGCGCCGGGCGGCGGGTGATCGCTCATGTCATGGAAAGTACGGCGCATTGACTCCGGCTCCAACACCAAGGACCGGTGGGCACCCATGAGGACTGACCCTGCCCGCGTCGCCGCGCTCAGACTCTTGAGCGAGGCCTTGACCCGTCGCGGCGGATTCGAATCTGGGCTGCAGGCGCTGGCGAAGCTTTCGAGCCAGGATCGCGCCTTCGCTCGGGCGCTGGTGATGGCGACCTTGCGACGTCTGGGGCCGATCGATCACATGCTGGACGCCCGCCTATCGCGCGAACCGCCTGCTGCGGTGCGCAATCTGCTGCGCCTCGGCCTCGCCCAGGCCTTTTGGCTCGATACGCCCGACTTCGCCGCTGTCGACACCACGGTCGACCTGGCGCCCAAATCTTTTCGCGGGCTGGTCAATGCCGTGCTGCGCGGACAGCTTCGCGATGGACCGCCAGCCGACGATCCAGAGACCTTGGCGCCGTCCTGGCTCTATGCCCGGTGGAAGGCGGTGTGGGGCGCGGCCTCAGCCCGGTCCATCGCGGAAATGATCGCCGCCGAGCCGCCAACGGATCTTTCGGCCAAGACTCCGCCAGGTCCTGAACTGTCACAAAGCCTGGAAGCGCAAATCCTGCCGGGCGGGACTCTGCGCGTATTCCGGCGCGGCGATATCACAGCGTGGCCGGGCTATGACGCCGGCGCCTGGTGGGTCCAGGACGCGGCTGCCGCGATTCCCGCACGCCTCCTCGAGGCGGCGGCCGGCCAATGCGTTCTTGATCTCTGCGCCGCGCCAGGAGGGAAGACCTTCCAATTGGCGGAGAGTGGCGCGCAAGTGACCGCGATCGACCGCTCATCCGTGCGTCTTGCCCGTCTGCGCGAGGGCCTAACCCGCCTGGGCCTCGACGCGGAGATCACCGCCGCAGACGCTGTCGACTGGATCGATGCCCGGACGTTCGACGGCGTGCTTCTCGATGCGCCGTGCTCGGCCACCGGGACCTTCCGACGTCACCCCGACGTGCTGTGGAACGCCCGACCCGGAGACATTGCCCCGCTTGCCGCAGCTCAGGCCCGTCTCCTCGCCTCCGCCGCACGCAAGGTCAGGCCGGGCGGTCGCTTGGTCTATGCCGTCTGTTCGCTGGAGCGCGAGGAAGGCGAGGACCAGGCGCCAGCCTTCCTTGCCGAAAACCCTGACTTTTTGATCGAGCAGATCGCACCAGGGGAAGGCGGCGCGCCGGCCTGCTCCGCGACGCCGGAAGGCTGGATTCGCATCCTGCCCCACCACATTGAGGGCGGTTTGGATGGCTTCTTTGTCGCCCGATTCCGCCGGAGCGGCTAGCGCGCCGCCGCCAGGGCATGCGCTTTTTCCGCTTTGATGTAGCCTTGGTTCGCCAGAAACCAGGCAAGCGCCTCCGGAAAAGACTTGATCTTTTGTTCCTTTCCCGTCGGGCACGTTTTTCCGGTCATGGCGGCTGCACAGACGGTGGGCTGGAACATGGGATCTACCTGGCGCTGATAGGCCGTCCGCATGATTTTCCAGGCCGCATCGACCTGTCCGATCCGGGCCGCATCGGCGACGTAGCCCGCGCAGCCGCCGTTCACATGCTTGAGGCACTGCTCTCTGGCGCCTGTCATGTCATCGGCGAAGAGACGCCGGTAACGGCTTGAGGCTGAGACATCGCTGAGCTTGCCGCCCACCAGGTTCAGCACCAGAGGCGGCGCCCAGCTGAAGGCGTAGGCGTCGAACGTGTAGAGGAACGAATTGTCTCGCAGGACGATGTCGACGATTCCGTCTCCGTCGACATCATGCGGCGTCTCGGTGAGGCCGTCGCCATCCCACATCCCAGTGTTGACCGTCACCCAGCCGGTCCCGATGGGGTCGAGGACGTCGATCTCCGTGCAGCAATGCGCGCCCCAGGAGAAGCTGGTGAAGATCACCGCCGGGCCGTTGGATTTCGGGTCGAGCCTGAGGACGTAGAAGGTGGCCGAGGCGCCCCCGAGGGCGGACTCCTGGCCGGCGAGGGTGGCCTTGCCCTGGCGCGGCGTGCTGACCGCGATTGCTGGCGACTTTCCGTACTTCCCCTTTTGCGCCGATAGCGAGACCGTGAGGTCGCCGTAGTGGAAAGCGTGGACCTTATCGCCATCGCCCCAGTCGAGCTTGACCGCCTTGAACGGCCTGGCCGGAGCCGTGCTGGGCGCTGCATACCCCTCCGTCGCTAGGGCCGCCAGGAGCGCGAGCGCCGCAAGCCTGATCCGCATGTTCCCGTCCCCCTGGTCTCGCCGCCGACTAGGCCTTAAACGCCTCCACGATGGCCAGGCCGATCATCGCCCCTTCGATTCTGTCGGCGGACTTCGCCCGCCTGGGCGAGGAAGCGCGAGCGGTAGAGGCCGCCGGCGCCGACTGGCTGCATGTCGATGTCATGGACGGCCATTTCGTACCCAACCTCACCATTGGCCCAATGGTCGTCAAGGCGATCCGGCCGCACGTGAAGATCCCGCTCGACGTGCACCTGATGATCGCGCCGGCCGATCCGTTCCTCGAGGCCTTCGCCGAGGCGGGGGCAAACCACATGCTTGTCCACCCTGAGGCGGGACCGCATCTCAACCGCACCCTCCGTCGCATCCGCGAATTGGGCGTGAGGCCAGGCGTGGTTCTCAATCCTGCGACGTCACCGGAGTCGATCGCCTGGGCCATGGACGAGGCCGATCAGATCCTGGTGATGAGCGTCAACCCGGGCTTTGGCGGCCAGACCTTCATTTCGTCTCAACTGGCCAAGATCGAGCGCCTGCGCGAAATGATCGATGAAACGGGACGCGCAATCGACCTGGAAGTGGATGGAGGCGTCGATCCCCTCACTGCCTGCGCATGCGTTGCGGCCGGCGCGACGGCGCTGGTCGCTGGCAGCGCGGTGTTCAAGGGCGGGAGGGACAGTTACGCGGCCAATATCACGGCGCTCCGAGGCGATTGAGCCACCGCGGAGCGTTGACACCTTCTCGGCCGACTCTATCTTCCGGCCTACCTGCGCGTGACTGGCGAGAAAGGTGGGTCACCACCGGGAAGCGCGACAGGTTCTAGCCGCACGCCTGGGCGCCTCATCTCACGGATGGAGACCCTCATGAGCGCGCCCGCCTTTCCGCCAGCCCCCGACCGCCTTCCGGTTCGAAAGGCGTTGATCTCGCTTTCGGACAAGACCGGCTTGGCCGAACTTGCTCAGACCCTCTCGGCGCTCGGCGTCGAACTGATCTCCACCGGCGGCACTCGCGCCGCGATTGCGGCGGCCGGCGTCAAGGTCAAGGACGTTTCGGAGATCACCGGCTTCCCGGAAATGATGGATGGCAGGGTAAAGACTTTGCATCCGGCTGTGCATGGCGCGCTGCTGGGCGTGCGCGATTCTGCCGAACATTCAGCGGCCATGACGGCGCACGGCATTGTCGGCATCGATCTGCTGTATGTGAATCTCTACCCTTTCGAGGCGACCGTCGCGTCCGGCGCGGACTTTGAAACCAGCGTCGAGAACATCGACATCGGAGGCCCGGCGATGATCCGCTCGGCGGCCAAGAACCACGCCTACGTCGCGGTCTGCACGGAGACCACGGATGTCGCCGAAGTGGTCGACGCCCTCAAGACGGATGGGGGCACCGGGCTCGATCTTCGCAGGCGTCTGGCCGCCCGCGCCTTCGCACGAACATCCGCCTATGACTCGGCCATCGCCGCCTGGTTCGCGAGTGGGCGGGATGAGTGGCCCGCGCGCAAGTCCATCTCGGGCGCGCTGAAACAGGCGATGCGCTATGGGGAGAACCCGCACCAGGGCGCAGCCCTCTATGTATTTCCCACGCAGCGGCCAGGCGTTGCTACCGCTCGCCAGGTCCAGGGTAAGGTCCTCGGTTACAACAATATCAATGACACCGACGCTGCAGTGGAGCTGGTCGCCGAGTTCGATCCCGCAAGCGGACCGGCGGTGGCGATCATCAAGCATGCCAATCCGTGCGGGGTGGCGTTGGGAACGACCCTGGAGGAGGCGTACAAACGCGCACTGGAATGCGACCCGGTCTCGGCCTTCGGAGGCATCGTCGCGGCGAACCAGCCTCTGGACGAGGCGGCGGCCAGGGCCATCGTCGAGATCTTTACCGAAGTGGTGATTGCGCCGGGCGCGTATGGCGCCGCGCTAAAGGTTTTTAGTCGCAAGAAGAACCTGCGCCTTCTGCTCACCGACGGCTTGCCCGATCCACGGGCCCCCGGTGAGACTTTCAAATCCGTCGCCGGCGGTTTCCTGGTCCAGTCCAGGGATACGGCGCGGCTGAGGCCTGAGGATCTCAAGATCGTCACCAAGCGGCAGCCCACCGACGCGCAGGTGCGCGACATGCTGTTCGCCTTCACTGTCGCCAAGCATGTGAAATCCAACGCCATCGTCTTTGCCAGGGACGGCCAGACCGCCGGCATCGGCGCCGGCCAGATGAACCGCCGCGATTCCGCGCGGATCGCCGCCATCCGCGCCGCCGAAGCATCCGAGGCCGCCCACATGTCTCAATCTATGGCTGTCGGATCGGCCTGCGCGTCCGACGCCTTTTTCCCGTTCGCGGATGGGCTGCTCCAGGCGGTTGAGGCCGGCGCGACTTCCGTCATCCAACCCGGGGGGTCTATCCGCGATGACGAGGTGATCGCCGCAGCCGACAAAGCGGGCATCTGCATGGCCTTCACCGGGGTAAGGGTGTTCAGACACTAGGCAGAATCGACGCCGATCCTTCGCCACGCGGATCATTAACCAAATCCTACTAGACTCCTGATTCGCTCACGCAGGCTCGATGTGAGCGTGACACAGGGGGGCGAAAGGCCGTGTCAATTCTGGACACCACCATCATCGATTACATTTTTCTCGAAGACGGGGAACCTCAGGTTCCTGTCCTGGCCGTCAATGACCCGCTGAGCTGGCGACCCCCCGAGGAGCGCCGGCATCTTTGGGCCTTGCGCGAAAAGCTCAAAACCCAGGTCGCGTTCGTCGAGACCGGCCAGCTGAGCGTCGTGTGGCCCAGCTACCAGGGCGGCCTTGTGCGGGTTCAGGTCTATGCCGCGTGTGCGCTCACCGACGCCGCTCAGGGCTTCTACATGACCGCGGGCCGGACCTTGCTGGACGAGAGCAACATGGAGCTTCGCGTCCGCCTGCTTGACGCCTGACTGGCTCAGGAACTGCCGCGGGCGCTCAGGCCCGCGGGACCGCGGCGCAGACCTCCTCCGCCTGCGCGAACAGGGCCGGGTCGATAACGAGGTCGCTCGCGGTGGCGTTTTCCTCGAGCTGCGAGGGCCGGCTCGCCCCGACAATCGCCGAGGCCACATTCTCCTCGCGAAGCACCCAGGCGAGAGCGAATTGCCCCAGCGTACAACCGGCTTGCGCGGCGAGGGGCTTCAGCTTTTCCACCGCCTCCAGCACCTCCGGTCGCATCCAGCCGGACATCGCTCCGCTCATGGAGTCGCTGGCCGCGCGGGTGTCGGAAGCAGGTTTGCCCGTTGGGGAATACTTGCCCGTGAGAACGCCCTGGGCAAGCGGCGACCAGACGATCTGAGAGACGCCGTGATCGCGACAGTAAGGGATCACCTTCTGCTCCGGCCGACGCCATAGCAGGGAGTATTGCGGCTGGCTGGAGACGAACCGCTCAACGCCGTCGAGCGCGAAGGCGTCGGCAATGTGCTGTGGCGACCATTCCGAAAAGCCGATCCAGCGCGCCTTCCCCGCCCTTACCACCTCGGTCAGAGCCTCCATCGTCTCCTCGAGTGGCGTATCGGCGTCGTATCTGTGGCATTGATAGAGATCGACGAAGTCTGTCCGCAACCGGGCGAGCGAGGCGTCGATTTGCTTGTGAATCTGCGCCCGCGAGAGGCCGCGATCCTCAGGCCCCATCTCGCCAAAGACTTTGGTCGCGAGGATATAGGAATCGCGCGGCCGGCCAGCCAGGGCCTCGCCGAGGAAGCTTTCGGCCGCGCCTCGGCCATATACATTGGCCGTGTCGATGAAATTGATTCCAAGATCAAAGGCCCGATCGACGCACGCCTTAGCCTGGTCGCGTTCCACGCCCACTCCAAAAGTGAGCCACGAGCCCAGGGAGATCTCCGAGACCATGAGGTCGCTGGCGCCAAGCTTGCGATATTTCATGCAGTGATCCTCTCTCAACTGCCCGCGAGTTCGCGAAGAGCGGCGTTGGCGATGGACAGTTTAGCGAAACTCCACCCGCCCGGCGCACGCTCCATTTCCTCGATCGTCCTTCGCGCTGAACGCACGGTTTCAGCTCGGTCCGAAATCCAGGCATGGACGGCGTGGGCCGCGCGATCCGGGCGTTCCGTTTCTGGCGGGGGGCCGCAGGCATCCATGATAGCGCCGGTGAGGCCGGCCTGCTCGCCAACCATATCTTCGATGAGACGGCGCACGGCCAGGCGCTCATAGGGATCGGCGCCAGCGGCCCCGGCGGTCGCCGCGGCGCGCAAGCGGTCGAACCCGAATATGCCGCCCACCTTGTGATAGACTTGGGCCGTGGGTGGCAGAGGCCAGGCGCGTTCCTTTGCCAGATCGCTGAGCGAGGCCGCTTGGGTGAGCGGTCGCATGAGCGCGACGGAATGGGCGACAGCCTTGGGCGCGCCGGCTTTGATCCAGACATTGGCGCGCCGCACCGCCGCTTTCTGTTCGAATGGCGAGAGCACCGCCGGGACCATTTCCTTGAGGGCGTCGACCGCCGGGCGATAGGCGCTGACCAGCGTTTGAACCCGTGGTTCCTTCCCGGCCCGCCGCGCGAGCCAATAGGTCTGACCTCTGAGCAGGTCGACCAACTCGCGAAACAGCGCCGCTTGCCCGGACCAGGGCGCTTTGCCGTCGAGCTTGGCAACGCGATCCCAGGCTTCAGACAACCGCAATGTCTGGCGCGCTGCCTCGAATGCGGTCACCAGTGCTGCGGTGTCGCAGCCTGCCGCGGCGCGCAGCCGCCCGGGGAAAGTCGGGCCACAGACATTTACGATGTCGTTGCCCACGACCGTAGCGATGATCTCCCTGCGCAGCCGATGCCGCTTCATTTCGGCCTCGAACCGTCGCAACGGGCGGGGGAAATAGTCCTCGAGAATCTTGAAGAACCACGGGTCATCCGGCGCCGCGGAGGCGACGATGTCATCGAAGAGATCGAGCTTTCCGTAGGCCAGCAACACCGCCAGTTCAGGGCGCGTGAGACCTTTGCCGGCTTTGGACCGCTCGATCAGAGCCGCCGCGTCGGGCAACCCCTCCAGCGCCCGATCAAGTCGGCCGATGTTCTCCAGCCTGGCCATGAAACGGGCCTGGTTGTCGAGCGCCTCGGGGCCTTCGGCTTCAAGCAGGGACAGGGCCAGGGTCTGATCGTAGTTATGTTCGAGAACGTGCTCGGCGATCTCACCGTTCATCGACGCCAGCAGGGGATCTCGATCCTTAGGCGCAAGCGCACCCGCGCGCTCGGCTATGCCGGTCAGAATCTTGATGTTCACCTCGTGGTCGGACGTGTCCACACCCGCTGAATTGTCGATGGCGTCGGTGTCGATGCGCCCTCCACTAAGGGCGAACTCGATGCGGCCGGCCTGGGTCAAACCGAGGTTCGCCCCTTCGCCAACGACTTTGCAGCGCAGGTCCCGACCGTTGACACGCACAGCGTCGTTGGCCTTGTCGCCAACGTCCAGGTGGGTCTCCCAGGTCGATTTCACATAGGTGCCGATTCCGCCCAGGTAGAGGAGATCTGCGCGGCTCTTGAGGATGGCGTTTATGAGTTCGGCCGGCGCCAGCGCGTCAGCTTTCACGTCGAGAAGCGCCTTGACCTCATCGCTCAGCTCGATCGACTTGGTGAGTCTTGGCCAAACACCGCCGCCGGCCGAAATAAGCCTGCGGTCGTAGTCGTCCCATGACGAGCGGGGCAGATCGAACAGGCGCTTGCGTTCCTCCCAGGTCCTGGGCGGATCTGGATCGGGGTCGAGAAAGATGTGCCGATGATCGAAGGCGGCCAGCAGCTTCAGTGTCGTCGACAACAGCATGCCATTGCCGAATACGTCACCCGACATGTCTCCGACCCCGATCACGGTTATCGGATCATGCTGAAGGTCGAGACCCATCTCCCGGAAATGCCGCTTGACGCCTTCCCAGGCGCCGCGGGCGGTGATTCCCATCCGCTTGTGGTCGTAGCCGGCCGACCCGCCCGAAGCGAAGGCATCCCCGAGCCAGAAGCCGTACTCTTGCGCCACGCCATTGGCGATGTCCGAAAAAGTCGCTGTGCCTTTGTCGGCGGCCACGACCAGGTAGGGATCCTCGCCGTCGTGGATCACTGTCCTGTCCGGATGGATCACACCGCCTTGGGCGTCGATGTTGTCGGTTAGGTCGAGGAGGCCCTCGAGAAAGGTCTTGTAGGCTTCGACGGCCTCGGCCCGAACCTCCTCGACCGAACCGCCCCGCGGCAGAAGTTTGGGATAGAAACCGCCTTTTGAACCCACCGGCACGATGACGGCGTTCTTGATCTGCTGCGCCTTGACCAAGCCCAGAACCTCGGTGCGGAAATCATCGCGCCGGTCTGACCAGCGAAGCCCACCGCGCGCCACCGGCCCCAATCGCAGGTGGACGCCTTCGACGCTTGGCGAGGCCACGAAGATTTCGCGATAGGGCTTGGGCGAGGGAAGATCGACCAGCTCCCGGCTGGCGACCTTGAAGCTGATATAGGCTCTGGGCGCGGCCGACTCGTCAGTCTGATAATAATTGGTCCGGGTGATGGCGAGGACCAACGCCGCCATGCGCCGCAGCACGCGATCATGGTCGAGGCTCTCCACATCGCGAAGCGCCTCTTCAATCTGGCTCCAGAGGTGCTGGGCGTCGCGCCCCCGGGCCTCGAGACCCCCTTCCCGCTCCGGGTCCAGACGGGCAGCAAAGAGATCAAGAAGTAGGCGCGCCACGTGCGGATTCGACGCGAGGGCCTGGGCCTGCACCGAGGGACGTGGGTCCAGACCGGACTGGTAGCGATATCGCGAAAGCGCGCGCACGAGCGCCGCTTCCCGCCACGGCACGCCAAGCTCCAGCACCAGGCGATTGAAGCCGTCGCTTTCAATCCTTCCTGACCAGGCCGCCATGAAGGTGGATTCGAACGGCGCCTGGCGTTCCTTGAAGGTCAGGCGCTCCCCTTCCGGATCCTCCACCACGAATTCGTGGATCCAGACAGGCGCCGCTTCGCCTTGTGGGAAGGCCGGATGAACGGGGAAGCCATCCTCGACCAGCGCCGCCAGGCCCATGTCCCCGAGGATCGGCAGGACGCGGGCTAGCGGCGCAGGCTCCTCGCCCTGGCGATAGAGTTTGAACCGAAATTGTAGGGGCGAATCGTCGGTGGTGCGGTAGGCGCGGACCGAGATCTCGCCGCCGTGGCCGAGCGCCTCGATGGCCTTGGCGTCGAGCATGGCCTCGGCCCCGTCAAAGCGGTCACAGTAGCCGGCTGGAAAGGCGTCGCGATAGGCGGCAAGCAGTCGGCCCGCGGCCGGCGAATCTTCGGCACTGGCCCGAACGGCGGCTTCGAAATCATCGGCCCAGGTGCGGGCGATCCGGTGCGCCTCCGCCTCCAGCCAGGGGCGGTCGGGCTCACGGTAGCAGTCGGGCGGAATGCCGATGATGTAGTGGATTCGAGCCAGCGGATCGTCGGAATAGCTGGGCTCGCAGGCCGACACGTGTCCGCCGAAAGCCTCGGCGAAGAGCTGGCCTGCGCGCTCCCGGAGGCGCTCGTCATAACGCTCGCGAGGCGCGTAGAGCAGGATGGAGACGAAGCGGTCGTAGGGGTCGCGCCGAACAAACAGCTTCACCTTTGGCCGGTCGAGCAGGTGCAGGATGTCTAGGGCGGTGTCGCGTAGCTCTTCGACGCTCACCTGGAAGAGTTCGTCGCGCGGAAAGGTCTCTAGAATGTACGCCAAGCGCACGGCGTTGTGGCTGCCTTTGGCGAAGCCGGCCTCGTCCATAACCTGATCGATCTTGCGACGCAGGAGTGGGATTTCCCGGGCCGGTTCTTCGTAGGCCTGGGCGGTGAACAGGCCAATGAACCTGGTCTCTCCGACTGGCTCGCCCTGGGGTCCGTGCCGCCGCACACCGACATAGTCCATGTGCGCACGACGGTGAACCCGGGAGCGGAGGTTGGCCTTGGCCACGATCACGGGCGCGGCCGCTTCTGTCCGCCAGCGCAGGGTGGAGGCCAGGACCAGGGGTTCGCTTGATCGCCGCAGCACCAATCGCTCGGGGTCGCGGAGAAGACCAAGTCCTCTATCGGGATCGTAGCTCGGCTGTTCGGCCGCATAGCCGCCGTTGGCGGTTCGCGGATAGTCGTAGACACGCGCGCCGAGGAACACGAAGTGGCCGGCGTCGATCCAGCGCAGGAACTCGATGTCCTCGTCCACCAGGTCCGGGCCGAGGCGGTGTTCCAGGAGCGGCGCGGCGCGCTCAAGATCGTCGATTGTATGGGTAAGGAGTTCCAGCATCGCCGGGAAATCGCCGACAGCGGCGTGCACGTCGGCCATGGCGGCCAGGACCCTCTCGATAAGCCCGGCGCGCCGATCTTCGCCGACCGGCGCCAACCAGACCTGGATCATCGAGGCGCGCCCACCGCCTTCATCCACGATCGGGTGGAACATCGCCTTGACGTCAGCGCCGGATTCACTGACTTCGCCCATGACGCTGTCGACCAGGAACGGCGCATCAGGCTGAACGATCTCAAGCAGATCGAAGCCCAGGTCACGGCCCGCCGCGCCACTGGCGCGGATCAGCCGCACGGTTGGGGCGACGGCGGTGCGCTCATCGGCAAAGGTCCAGAAATTGGCGAGGACGACGGCAAGATCATCGACGCCCACGCCGACAAGTTCGCCGGTTCGGAAATCCTCAAGCACGCGGGTGAGGAAGCTGCGCTGCGCCGGGCGCAGGCGGCCCAGATTGGCGGCCAAGGCGGCCTCTAGAGACTTGAAGGTAAATTCCCCGCCGGGCAGCGTCTCCAGCATCATCCGGCCACCCTTACGGCCTTCTGACGCCATTTTGAACGCCGGTAGTGCGATTCGATGGTTGATTCATGCGCTGGATACCGTTTGCGGACGCTCCTCGCCGGGGTTCAGGCCCATGGGATCGCCGTCCCCGGAGAGAAGGATGGCGATCCATTGCGAGCCCTCGAATTGGGCGAGCACGACCATCGACAGCACCGTCAGCGGCGTCGACAGGAACATGCCAGGCAGGCCCCAGATTGTCCCCCAGAACGCCAGCGAGAGCATGACGATCAGCGGGTCCATGTTCAGGCCCTTCCCCTGCATCCTCGGCAGGAAAATGTTGCCCACGACGAAGGCGATGGCGAAGAGACCGCCCAGCACGATCAGGGCATGTTGCCAGTCGCCGAACTGCAGCAAGGCGAAAAGCGCCGGCATGGCGATCGCCGCTACGGCCCCGAGGATCGGCACATAGTTAAGCAGGAATACGAGGAAGGCCCAGAAGAAGGCGTGATCGAGGCCCACCGCCATCATCACGCCGAACGAACCGGCGGCGATCACGGAGCCGGTGACCGTCTGAATCCACAGATAGCGTTCGATGGCATCGCGGATGTGCAGGAAAACATTAAGCGCCTCGTGCCGGGTGTCCCGGTTGGCGAACAGCATCACGGTCTTGCGCTCGAATGCATGTCGCGCGGCGATCAGGAAGCCGAGATAGATAAGCACCAGCACCGCAGCCGAGCCGAAATTCTGCAGCGCCTGGGCCAGTGTGGGTGCGTATTGCATGGGATCGAAACGGACGAGCAGCTGAGCCACCGAGTGTGGCGCCCGCGGCCCCAGGCTCGCCGCCGTGTTGGCGATCAGCGCATCAAGCTTGGGCCGATCCCGGCCAAGCGTGGCCAGAAAACCCTCGGCGTTTGAAGTCACGACCACCATGGCCACGACGATCAGCAGGGCCCAGACAACGATTGCCGCCGCCATCGCCGCTCGAGGCGGCAGGGCAGGCAGGCGGCTTCGGATAAATCGTGAGAATCCGTCGACCATGATCGCCAGAAAAATGGCCAGCAGGAGCGGGGTGATGATCGCACCCATCCAATGGAAGGCGGCGCCAGTTACAACCACGGCGATGATCACAAGGGCGTTGCGGGCCGTGGTAGACGGCGGCGGCGCGGTCATGGCGCTTGTTCTCCAGCCTCGCAAGGTTAAGTCAATGGGTCCATTGAGGCTATGACAGAGAGGCGATGATTGTCCTGCTTGCCACGAAAGATCCGGTCAAGCTCAGCGCGGTCAAAGCCGTCCTGGCGCGCGCCGGCGTGGGGTTCCAGGTGTTCGACAGCGCCACCGGCGACCTACTTTCGGCGGCCATTCCGGTCCGCTTGATGGTCGCCGAGGACGAGATGGAGGCTGCGCGAACGGCGCTTTGGCAAGCGGGCTTCGTCAAGGCGAAGGACGGCGACTGGGATCTCAGCTGAGGTCTATCTGAGGTCCCGGCTTTCGCTCCGGCGGTGGGCGGCTTATGGCGGCGGCGGCTGAAACATCATCGGGGCCCGAAATGGATCTTTGGCAAGACTTCCTGTCTAACCAGGGCAAGGCGATCCACAAATGGACCCACTATTTCCCCGTCTATGAGCGGCATTTCGCGCCGTGGCGCGGTCGTACGATGACCTTTTTGGAAATCGGCGTGGCCAAGGGCGGCTCACTCGACATGTGGCGGCGCTATTTCGGACCCATGGCCCAGATTGTCGGGATCGATATCGATCGCAAATGCAAGGCGCATGAGGCCGAAGGGATCAGCGTCCGCATCGGTGACCAGTCCGATACCGGATTTCTTCAGGCCGTCCTTGACGAGTTCGGTCTGCCCGATGTGGTCCTGGACGACGGCAGCCACGAGATGGCCCACGTGGCGGCCACCTTTGACTTTCTCTATCCGCAGATAGGGAAGAACGCGGTCTATATGATTGAGGACCTGCATACGGCCTACTGGCCGAAGTTTGGCGGCGGCCTCACCGAACCGGCCAATTTCTTCAATGTCGCCAAGGGCCTCGTCGACAAGCTCAACGCCAATCATTCGCTCGGCCGGGTCGAGCCCGACGCCTTCACGCGCGAGACCTTTTCGATCTCGTTCTACGACAGCGTCCTGGCGATTGAGAAAGGCCGTTCCGCTTTCAGGGGGGCGATGGAGATCGCCGAGGGCAAGGGTCCAACCAAGCGGCGGCCGTCGCGCCGCCCCCTCGGGAGCTAGAACCCTTTGTCGATCAGGGTGTTCGGCCAGATCGGATCGCGCTAGGCGCCGGTCGTCTTCACGGACAGCTCCCACAGGCGGTCGGCTGCGACCGGATCGAGGGCATAGTCCTTCACCCCCTGGAAAGGCGCCTCCGGATTGAAGGGCGGCGCCTCGCGGCAATCCTCGAGATAAAGCCCGCCGACGCCCTCCAACTCCTCGCCCACCGCCGCCCACACGCTCGTTGAGGCGCCTTGCTCAGGGCTCTTGAAGCCCTGGCGGACCGTGCCGGCCTCGTCCATCCAGCCCATGCCGATCATCTCCTGTCGCGTCAGATGGCGCTGGAGTGGGGTCATGATGCCACCGGGCATCACCGAATTGGCGTGCACCCCTTCCGTCCCGAAGCGCTGGTTGAAGGCGACCGCGAACAGGGCGTTGGCGGTCTTCGACTGACCATAGGCGTCCCATTTGTCATAGGGGCGTCGCCGATAGTGCGGGTCGTCGAAATCCACGCCGCTTCGTCGGTGGCCGATCGATGAGAGCTCGACCACCCGAGCGGGCCGTCCCTGATCCTGGGCGCCGGCGCGCAGGGCGTCGGCCAGCAGGACGGTGAGCAGATAATGACCAAAGTGGTTGGTCCCGATCTGCATCTCCAAGCCATCTGCCGTGTAGCTTTGCGGACAGGCCATGACGCCTGCGTTGTTGATCAAGATGTGGAGCGGCGCGCGTCCCCATTCAGCCGCGAATGCGCGCACGGAGGCGAGATCAGAGAGGTCGAGCGGACCCACGCTGGCATTCTTCGCGGTTCGATTGATATCCGCCGCCGCTGCTTCGCCTGCGGTGCGGTTCCGGACGGCTAGAGTCACCGCCGCCCCGGCCCCCGCCAGCGCCCGCGCCGTCTCGATCCCGATGCCCGTCGCGCCGCCTGTGACAATCGCGGAACTGCCAGTAAGGTCGTGGCCGGCCGCGACTTCACGGGCGGTGGTGAAGGGTCCGAACGCGGAGACGATGGCTTCGGTCATTGAGACCTCCTGACTGGATCGGTTCTTGTGACGTGGCGCGTCTCGGATTCCAAGGGCGCGCCGCGCTTGACCCGCCGACGCCGGGCGCGCATGGGAGCGCCCGGGAAGCGAGCGGAAGGAGACGACTGATCATGCGCATTGCCGGCTGGGCCGTCACTCTGGTGGCCATGCTTGTGGCGCCGAGCTTCGCTTTGGCGGCGAGCGCTCCAACGGTGACCAAGGAAAACCGCGAAAAGGGAATGGCCGCCGCGCCAGCCTTGGTCAAGGACGCCGGATCGGACTGTCAGGTGTCTGACGCGCGTTACGTTGGCGAGGCGACCGACTCCAAGACGAAAGCCAAGACGACCCTCTACGAGGTCGCCTGCACCGGCGGCGAAGGCATGCTGGTGCAGAAACTGAGCACCGAGGAGAAGGCATCGCTCTTCACCTGCATGGAGGCGGCCGGCGCCGCCGCGTCGGGCAACAAGACCGCGACCCAGTGCATCCTGCCCGCGAATGCTGACCCGCGGGCCGGTATCCTGCCCTATGTTCAGAAGACGGGCGTCAATTGCACGCCGGACAAGATCCGGCCGATGGGCCACTCCTCGACCTACGTGTTCTTTGAACTCGCCTGCAAGGAAGGCCCTCCGGGCTATATCCTGCAGATCTCCGAGCCGCCGAGCCTCAGCAAGCCCGCAACCGCCGAATCTTGTCTGATGTTCGACCCGAACAACAGTGTGCATTGCGAACTGACCGACCGCGCGGCGCAGATGTCGATCATCGACAATCTGGTGAAGGCGTCGGGCAAGCCGTGCGCCATTAAGGACCGAGGCTTTGTTGGCGTCGCCGGCAGCGGCAACACTTACTACGAGGTCTCCTGTCAGGACGGCAAAGGCTACATGCTGCAGACCGACGCCAAGGGCGCCTTCGTCAAGGCGATCGATTGCGTCGATGCGGACATGATCGCCGGGGGTTGCAAGCTCACCGACACTCGCAAGGCAAAGACGGAGCAGAACAGTCTCTATTCGTCGCTCGCCAAGAAGGCCGGCTTCAACTGCGATGTCTCCGGCTATGCACCGTTCGAGGCCACGGCGCCTGGCAAGGAAATCGTCGAACTGGCCTGCTCCAACCGGCCCGATGGCGCCATCGCCGAATTTCCGGTCAGCGGCAGTGCTCCTGGGCAGATCTTTGACTGCGCGCACTCCGAATTGATGAGCTTTCGCTGCACCCTCACCAAGCCCGATGCGACCTATCCAAAGCTCACCGCGGATCTCAAGACGATGGGCAAGAACACCTGCACGGTCTCGGCGGCGCGGGTGGTCGGCGTGACCCCGGATCAGCACGGCTACATCGAAGTCGGCTGCGCCGATGGCCTGCCGGGCTACATGATCGAATATACGCTGAACCCGATCACGCCCAAGGCGCCGCTGGTTTGCGCCGAGGCCAAGGGCATCGGCGGCGGCTGCACCCTGCCGCACAACGCGACAAAGGGCTGAGCTCTGCCGCCTCTGGGAAACCCAGGAGCGGTCGGTCCCTAAGCTTGCGGACGTAAAGTCGACGCCGCACGACGCCACCGGCCAGGGCCCTTTCGTCGACATTACCGGAGCTGACGAAACCGGCCCGCTTGGCAGCCTTCTGCGAAGCGTGGTTGTCGGCATCGACGTGCGCCTCGATCCGCTCAAGGCCGCCGACGGCCTTCAGCGCATCGGCGAGCAGCGACAGCGCGCGGGCGGCCAAGCCGAGCCCGCGGTAATCGGGAAACACCCAGTAAGACACTTCGACGACTGCGTCAGAGGTCCGCCGCGCCTCGCAACCGCCCAGCAGTCGCCCCGCTCGGTCGCGCAAGGCGTAGTTGACGATGCTAGGTTCGCGGTGCGCCGACCAGCCGAGAATGGCGTTCCGCGTCTGCTCGAGCGTCGATGGACCGGGCGCCTCGAAACGCCGCCGCATTTCCTCGTCTTCACCTGCGAAGTGCGCTTCGGCATCGCCCGCCTGGTAGGAATCGAGGACGACCTCGCCGTCAGCCAGGCGCGGCGGCAGGCAAGACTTTGCGGCCATGCCGTCTCAATCCGCCGGCAAGGTCTCGAGGAATCTCACCGGTTCACCACGGCCCTCGGCGACGACCTGATCCTCGCGCATCACCGCGACGCCGCGAATGATCGTCGCCACCGGCCATCCGGTGACTTCCAGCCCGTCGAAGGGCGTCCAGCCGCTGCGGGTCGCCATGTCCTCGTGCCTGAGGGTGCGGCGCGCCTTGAGATCGACCAGGGTCAGGTCGGCGTCGAAGCCCTCAGCCAGCCGGCCCTTGTCGGCGAGACCGAAGATCCGCTGCGGCCCGTGGCTGGTGAGATCCACCAGTCGTTCCAGGGTCAATCGGCCGTGAGCCACGTGGTTCAGCATCACCGGAAGCAGAGTCTGGACGCCGGGCATGCCCGAGGGCGATGCCGGATAGGGCCTGGCCTTTTCCTCGCGGGTATGAGGGGCGTGGTCAGAGCCCAGAACGTCGGCGACGCCCATCTCGATCCCCCGCCAGAGACCCGCCTGGTGGCCGGCGTCGCGGATCGGCGGGTTCATCTGGGCGAACGCGTGGAGGCGTTCATAGGCTTCCGGCGCGACCAGAGTGAGGTGCTGCGGGGTGAGTTCGACGCTGGCGACATCCTTGTTTTCGGCGAGGTAGGCGATCTCGTCGGCGGTGGTGACGTGCAGCACATGGATGCGCTTGCCGAGCGCGCGGGCGAGGCCCACCAGCCGATGGGTCGAGCGGATCGCCGTCTCCGCGTCGCGGACCTCGGGATGGCTGGTCCAGTCGCCAGGACGGGCCAGGGGCCGGCGCTCCACCAACCTGTATTCGTCCTCGGAGTGGAAGGCGGCGCGCCGGCTGATATGACGCAGAATCGCGGAGACGCCTTCATCGTCCGGAACCAGAAGCGTCCCGGTAGAGGCGCCCATGAACACCTTGACCCCGCAGCACCCCGGCAGGCGTTCGAGCTCCCCCAGGAAGGCCGCGTTCTCGTGCGTTCCGCCCACATAAAAAGCATGATCGCAATGCATGCGGCCCTTAGCCCTGGCGAGTTTGTCGGCCAGAGCGTCCGCATCGGTGGTGGTCGGCTCGGTGTTGGGCATCTCGAAGACCGCCGTCACGCCGCCCAGGACCGCGCAGCGCGACCCACTCTCCAGATCCTCCTTCCACTCCAGGCCGGGCTCGCGGAAATGCACCTGGCTGTCGATGACGCCGGGTATCACCGTGAGGCCGCGGGCGTCGATCGTCTCGCCCGCCGAGGCTTTGGCAAGGTCGCCGACCGCGGCGACCTTGCCAAAGCGCACGCCGACGTCCGCAGCGCCCCGCCCGGCGTGATTGACCACCTCGCCGCCACGCACAATGAGATCGAAGGCTTCAGGCATCGACGGTTTCCGGGGCTGTGTCGGCGATGAGCGTCTCGGCGGCGGCCAGGACGGCGGCGGTCGACAGATCGGTCATATGGCAGACGGAGTTGCTGAGGGTCGGATCGATGGCGAGAAAGTCCTCGAACGGCCTCGGGCCGCGCAGCGCGCGCGCCGCCTCGCCCCACGGGGCGTAGCGCGTCTCATCGGAGGGTCCGAAGAGTCCCAAGGTCGGCGCGCCGGCGGCGGCCGCCAGATGCATCAGGCCGGAGTCATTGCCGATGAAGATGCGCGCCCGCTTGAGCGCCGCGTAGCAGACCAGCAGGCTCTCTGCGCCAACCAGGTCGATAAGACGATTGCGGGCGACGGCCGCCTTCACGCTGGCCGCGGCATCGCGATCTCGCGAGGCGCCCAGGACCATCACCCGGCCGCCCTCGAGCGCGCCGCCGGCGCCCAGAAGGCGTCGCGCGATCTGAGCGAAGCGTTCGGCCGGCCATGCCTTTCCCATCCAGTTGGCAGCCGGCGCCACCGCAAGGATCGGTCCGTCGCCGGCGGTCAGACGCGCGGCCTTCCGTTCGGTCGCCTCGCCAGTAAAAAGGAATGGCGCCGGCGGCACTGTCTCCAACTTCAGCAACCTCGCCGCCTCGATCACTTTGTGTTCCCGCTCCCCCGTCGAGCGATAGACTGCGCGTTTGGACCTGCGAAGGAGGCCGGAAAGGCCGGAGCCGCGGAGATCGACCACCAGGCCCCACCTACGATCGCGCACCTCGTTCCACAACATGATCCAGTGCTGCGAGAGCGGGCGCTTTTCAATCACGATCACCTGCTCCACGCCGGGCGTTTCGGCGAACAGCGGCGCCGTGAGCTCGCTGCCGGCGAAGGTGAAACACGCGCCGGGGATCTTGTCGTAGAGGGTTTTGACGAGCCCGGACGCCAGCACCGCATCGCCGATCCGGCTGGGCGCAATGAACAGGATCGGGAAGGGCTGCGGCGTCATCTCGTTGAGCCTCTATAGTCCGACGGCTACTGGCGCTCCAGCGCGGGCGCGGCCACATTGGCGGCATGGTGTCCGGCCCCGTCTTTGCTCAACTTTTCGACCGCGTTGTGATCGAGGTCGCGGGGCCCGACTGGCGAAGCTTTCTCCAAGGTTTGTTGTCGCAGGATGTCGAGACTCTCGCAGAGAGCGAGCTTCGGTTCGCCGCCTTGCTCACGCCCCAGGGGCGACTCCTCTTCGACCTCTTCATTCTGGGTCGCGCCGAAGGCTGCCAGCTGGATTGCGCGGCGGATCGCGCCGAGGCCCTCGTTGAGCGGCTTGCCATCTATCGGCTGCGGGCCAAGGTCGAGATCGCGCGAACGGAGATCGGCGTGGCCGCGTTATGGGACGTTCCGGCCGCGCCTGCCGGCTGGCAGACCGATCCACGCCTGCCCGCGCTCGGCTATCGGGGATATGGGCAGTTTACGCCGCCGGACGCGGCGGTCGCCGACCTGGAGGCCTACGACCTCCACCGCATGAGTCTCAGCGTTCCGGGACCGGCCGACTGGGGCTACGACCAGGCCTATCCGATCGAGGCTGATTTCGATCTCCTGAACGGCATCGACTTCCAGAAAGGCTGTTTCGTCGGCCAGGAGACGACCTCTCGCATGATGCGTCGTGGGAAGGTGAAAACCCGCATGGCGGCGATCGGCTTCGATGGCCAGGCCATTTCCGCCGGCGCCGAGCTTCTGGCTGGGAAACTCCGCGCCGGAGAGGTCCGCTCAAGCGCCGAAGGGATGGCGATCGCCAGCCTGCGGCTGGATCGGCTGGACGCAGGTGATCGTTTTCTGCCCGACGGGCGGGAGTGGCGGCCGCTGCTGCCCGACTGGTTGAGCCCATACGCCCCGACCTAGGCGCCCCAGCGCTCGCAGGGCCATTCGTAGCCTTTGGCGCCGCCCACATCGAAGAGCTGGGCGAGGACGTAGGCCAGCACCCGCTTGCTGTCGAACAAGGCCCAGGTTTTCTCCCATCCTCGCCTGGCTACAGCCCGCGCCGCCGCGTCGTCGGCCAGAAGAGCTCTGACGCCACGCGCCAGCTGCTCGAAGTCGTCGTAGAAGACGCATTCGTCGGATGCGTAAAACCGGTCGAAACCCGCTCGCCGGTCCTGGATCACCACTAGCCCCCAACCGAAGAAATGCGCCATCCGGTCGGACGTGTAGAGCGGCAGGCTCGCGCGGCGCGAAAGCGACCAGCCGGCCCGGGCCGCCATCAGAGCCTCGAAATATCGTCCTCCCTTGGCCTTCGACTCTTCTCCAACGCCCGGCGCCGATAGCCGCAAGCCGGGGACCTGGTCTTGCAGGCGCCGGACCGCCTCTGCCGGCGCGAGGAATTCGGCGCCGACTTCGCGCGGAGCCCCGTCTGAGGCCGGAAACAGGAGATCGATCACCGGATGCTCATTGTCGAACGCTCGGCCGGTTTCGATCGCGGAATCGACCGGATTGGGCAGAAAAGCCGCGAAGGCGCCTTGGCCGGCGTACCGGCCCAGGGCCGGCTCGGCGGTCGTCACAAAGAGGCCGTCCGCCACGCCCTTGCGCAGCCCTAGTCGCCGACGGTTCTTGTCGCTGTCGATCGGATCGATGTTGATGTCGACGATGACGACGCCGGGCGACAGCTGTCTCGTCTCCCTCAGCGCCGAATTGCCGATCCGGTCGGCAAAGTGCAGAAGGATGAGATCGGGCCTCAGCTCATCCACCACCTGGAGAAAACGTCGATTTGCCCGCGCGTCGCCGAGGCCGCCGACTCTCGGCCCTATGCGGGCAACAGCCCGGTCGGAGAACTCGACCACCAGATGATCGGCGCGGGTAGCCGCCAGACTGAATTTGCGGCAGATATCAAACAAAGACAGGTTTGCGGTGTGGCGCTCGGCGCCCGTCATCCAGTTGAAGTCGGCGACGTTGAGTATACGCATGGATCTCAATCCCACCCGTTGCCGATGGGCGACGCCCGGAGACGCGCTCTATGTCGCCTACCACGACGGCGAGTGGGGCATGCCGGAATACGACAGCCGGGCCCTCTGGGAAAAGCTGGTGCTCGACGGATTTCAGGCGGGCCTGGCTTGGATAACCATCCTGCGCAAGCGTGAGGCCTTCCGCGTCGCCTTCGCCAGCTTCGATCCCGAAGCAGTGGCGCGCTTTGACGAGAGCGACCGCGCGCGGCTTCTGGGCGATGCCGGCATCGTCAGATCGCGCGCCAAGATCGACGCCGCCATTTCCGGGGCGCGCATCTGGCTCGACATGCGCGAGCGTGGAGAGGACTTCTCCCAATTCCTGTGGGCGTTCGTCGATGGACGGCCGGTGCAGAACAGCTGGCGCCAGATCAGCGACGTGCCGGCCCAGACCCCGCTGGCGGTCGAGGTGGCCAAAGCGCTCAGGGCCAAGGGATTTCGCTTCTGCGGTCCAGTCATCACCTACGCCTTCATGCAGGCCGTCGGGATGGTCAATGATCACGTGACAGACTGTTTCCGGCATGCAGAGATCGCCGCTCTGAAATGAGTCGTCCACGAGTCCATCTGCGGCTGGAGCGCTCGAGCCCAACACCGGTCTGCGGCGTCGACGAGGCCGGACGCGGCCCATGGGCGGGGCCGGTGTGCGCCGCCGCCGTCATCCTGCCCACTCGAAATCGGATCGAAGGACTGGACGATTCGAAGCGTCTCAATCCGCGCCAGAGAGAATGCGCGGAAGCCAGCATCAAGCAATACGCCGTGGCCTGGGCGGTCGCCTTCGCCTCGGTCGAGGAGATCGCGCAGTATAACGTCCTGGGCGCCACGGGCCTGGCCATGCGCCGGGCCGTCGAGGCGCTCAGTCATGCGCCCGCCTTCGCCCTGGTCGATGGCGATCACGTCTTCGATCTGCCGTGCGCTTCGAAAGCCGTCGTCGGCGGCGACGGCATTTCGGCCTCGATCGCCGCCGCCTCGATCCTCGCCAAGACGGCCCGCGACCGGGTGATGGTCGCCATGGACGAGACCTTCCCCGGCTACGGCTTCGCCTCCCACAAAGGCTATGGCGTGCCGGCTCACGCCCGCGCTCTGAGGGACCTGGGTCCCAGCCCCATCCATCGGCTGTCGTGGAAGTCCGTCCGCCTTCTGGCCGTCGAGATCAGTGAGCAGCGCCTCCTCCTCGACGCCGAAGGGGCCTTCGATGATTGACCGGCTCATTCAAGATTGACCGACGCCGGCGAGCCGCTCCATGGCCGCCGGATGAGCGATTTCGACGCCCTTATCGATGTCCTGAGGGCTCAGGCGGGCGCGTGCACGGGCATGGGCGCTCCTTTTACGGGGAGCCTGCTCGAACGCGCGGCCGAGGCTTTGCCGGCGGACGAGGCTTTCCGGTCCGCCTTCCGGCCGTGGGCGCAAAAGTCCCGAAGAGAGATCTGGGAGGACGCCGTGGCGCTCCGCCGGCTGGGGGCGATGCACGACGCCGCCCTCGCCGAACCAGCCTCGCCGCTCGCGAAAGCCTATCCCGCCGCGGACCGGGCCGGCGATCTGGCGGCGGCTTGGCCGCTCGCCACGCGCCACATGCGGACAAACCTGCTTCAGGTCGCCGATTTCATGGGGCGTGAGCCACAGACCAACGAGGTGCGCCGATCGGCGTCGCTGCTGCCCGGGTTCCTGGCGATCGCCGAGGCGACCTCCCTGCCCATGCGCATCCTGGAGCTCGGCGCCAGCGCCGGCCTCAATCAGCTTTGGGACCGCCGGCGCTATCATCTCGGCCCGGAGATGACCTGGGGGCCGAAAACGGCATCCGTCTCGATCGACACCGAATGGCGCGGCGCCTCACCGCCTCTCAACGCGATGATCGAGGTCGTCTCGCGCGCCGCTTGCGATCGCAACCCCATCGACCTGACGGACCCCGCTCAAAAGCGCCGCCTGCGCGCCTACATCTGGGCAGACCAGCTGGATCGCCTGGCAAGGTTCGATTCCGCCGTCGCCGAAGCCTTGGCGCTTAACGTCGCCGTGGAAAAGGGCGACGCCGTCGCCTGGACCCGCCCGCACGCCGCGCCGAAGGCGGGCGTCGCCACCGTCGTTTTCCACTCGGTCTTCTTCCAATACATGCCGAAGGAGAGCCAGATGGCCCTCGTCGAAGCCTTGAGCGCTCTTGGAGAGGAAGCCACATCGGACGGGCCATTCGCCTGGCTGCGCATGGAGCCTTCACCGGCCAACCCGGCCGTCATGGAGTTGCGTCTGAGCCTGTGGCCGGCGGGCGAGGATCGGCTCCTGGCCCTTACTCACCCTCATGGCGCCTGGATCGAGTGGCTCGGCTAGCCCGCATGCATGCGCGGCCCTAAGACTTGGCCCATGGTCAGAATCCTCGCGGTCCACGCCCATCCGGACGATATCGAGACACTGGCCGCCGGAACCCTCGCCCATCTGGCCCGCGCCGGCTGTAATATCCTCATCGCCACCCTGACGGCCGGCGAGTGCGGATCTCGCGACTTGACGGCGGAGGAAACGGCGCGCGTCCGCCAGGCCGAAGCGGCGCGAGCGGCGGCGATGATCGGGGCGGATTTTGTCTGCGTCGGCGCACCTGACCTCGGCGTCTTCAGCGACGATCCCACACGCCGCAAGGTGACCGAGCTGGTGCGAAGGAGCGCGCCGGCCATCGTCATCGCCGCCGCCCCTGCCGACTATCATCCCGACCATGAGGCGGCGAGCGCGCTCGCCCGCGACGCCTGTTTCGCTGCGTCGGCCCCAAACTATAAGACCGGCGCCGCCGCCCCGCTGACGTCCATTCCGCACCTCTATTTCACCGATCCAATCGGCCTGCGCGATCGCGAGGGCCGGCCCGTGGTCGCGGACTTCGCCGTCGATATCGGCGCGACCTTCCGCCTCAAGCAGAAGATGCTGAGAGCGCACGAAAGCCAGGTCGCCTGGCTCGAGAAACAGCATGGTCTCGCCGACGCCACGGCGGCCATGGAGGCCCAGGCCCGGAAACGCGGCCGCGAGTTCGGTGTCGAGTATGCCGAAGGCTTTCGCCACTACCGCGGCGAGCCGTTTCCGCGCACCCCGAGGCTTCAGGAATTGCTCGGCGAGGCGCTCAGGCTGCCGGTCTAGGCCGAAACGGGTCCGGTCCGGGCGCGGCGGATCGCCCGCTCCAGGGCGACAGCGAAATCGCGCCGTTCGGACCGGGTGAGAGCCCTGGCCACGGCGACGCCGCGGTTGGAGAGCCGGATCTGCAGGTCCGGATCGTCCCCGTCCTCGTCCACCAGCGCCACGCGGGTAAAGGCTGTGGGGGAGAGCCAGACCGTATGCGCGCCCCTCGGCGTTTCGCGGACCACGCGCACTTCCGCGCTCGTCACCTGGACCCTCTCTAGGCTGCGAGCGGCCCGCCGGCTGGCGATCAGCGCCACCACCAGGACGATGACGTCCAGGCCGATGAAGAGCGGGACGACAACGGCGTGTAATGCGAGGAACAGCAGCGCCGTCAGGGAGTTGATGCCGGTCAGCACCGCGATCAGGATGATGAAGCCACGTCGTGACAGGGACCGGTGCGGCCTGATCACCGCGTCCATGTAGTAGGGGCCTTCCATTTCGCCGCCCGACATAGTCCTGGCGCGGCGCCTTGGCGAGGCCGGCGAAGCGAGCGATGGTCGAGCCATGGCTGGGGTTTCAAAGGAACGGCGGCGGGTCGCGGAGATCTTCGACCGCTTCGCCGCCAGGACCGCCGATCCGCGCACCGAACTCGTCTATTCCTCGCCCTTCACCCTTCTGGTCTCGGTGGTGTTGTCGGCCCAGGCGACCGACGTCTCCGTCAATCTGGCGACGGTGACGCTGTTCAAGACCGCCGACGCGCCGCAAGCCATGGTCGATCTGGGGGAGGCGGGTCTCATCCCGTTCATCGCCCGCATCGGCCTTTTCCGCACCAAGGCCCGAAACGTGATCGCCCTCTCGCGGATCCTCCTCGACCACCACGGCGGCAAGGTTCCCCTCGATCGCCAGGCGCTGCAGGCGCTGCCCGGCGTCGGCCGCAAGACCGCCAGCGTCGTCCTCAACGAACTCGGCGTCGAGGCGTCCATCGCCGTCGACACCCACGTCTTTCGCGTCGCCCACCGGCTGGGGCTCTCCAAGGCGAAGAAGCCCGAACAGGTGGAGGCCGATCTGATGCGCGTCGTCCCGCCTGAGCGGCGCAGCCGCGCTCATCACTGGCTGATCCTGCATGGGCGTTATGTCTGCCTGGCTAGGCGGCCCAAATGCGCTGAATGCCCGGTGAGCGACCTCTGCCCATCGCGGGAACTGTTCCTGGGCGTTTGACCGCGCGCTTGCTCTTGGCCTGGCCGCGCCTCTCGCCAGCGCCAGCGTCCTGGTGTACCTCGCGCCCTTCCCTCGCCAGGAGAGATCATGACCGCCGCCTACGACGTCGCCGCGATCGGCAACGCCATCGTCGATGTCCTGGCCAGGGCCGACGAGGCCTTCCTCGACGCGGAGGGCTTGGACAAAGGCTCGATGCGTCTCATCGACGAGGCGCGCGCGCATGAACTCTATGGGCGGATGGCGGCGGGGGTCGAGGCTTCCGGCGGCTCGGCGGCCAACACCATCGCCGGGGTCGCCAGCTTCGGCGGCCGATCGCTATTCGTCGGAAAAGTGGCCAGAGACGCTCTGGGCGAGGTCTTCACCCATGACATCCGGGCCATCGGCGCGCGCTTTGACACGCCGTCACTGAACAACGGGCCGACCACCGGCCGGTGCCTCATCAACGTCACGCCCGACGGCGAACGCACCATGTGCACTTTTCTGGGCGCGGCGGTGCGCCTGACCCCACATGACGTCGATCCCGAGGCGGTCGCCGCCGCGCGGATCCTCTATCTGGAAGGCTATCTCTTCGATCCCGCGGACGCGCGCGCGGCTTTCGCCAAGGCGGCTGCGGCCGCCAGGGCGGCCGATCGCACCATCGCCCTCAGCCTTTCCGATTCCTTCGTCGTCGAACGCCATCGCCAGGCGCTGCTCTCGTTCATCGACGCCGAGGTCGATGTCCTGTTCGCCAACGAGGCCGAGGTCGAGGCCCTGTTCGAATGCGACTTCGAATCCGGATTGGCGGCTCTGGACGGACGGGTCAAGCTCGCCGCCGTCACGCGCGGCGCGAAGGGATCCGTCATCCTGGCCGGCGGCGTTCGGACGAAGATCGCGGCTGAGCCGGTCGATCATCTGGTCGACACCACAGGCGCGGGGGATCAGTACGCCGCCGGCTTCCTCGTTGGCCTGGCGGGCGGGCGCCCCATGGCCGAGTGCGGCCGCCTGGGCTCGATGGCCGCCGCCGAGGTAATCGGTCATTTCGGTCCCCGGCCGCAGATCCGCCTGACCGATCTCACCTCCGCCGGAGGCGTCTGACATGTCTCGAACCGCCGAGGTCGAACGCGATACCAAGGAAACCCGCATCCGGATCCGCCTGGATCTCGACGGGACCGGCGCCTCGAAGATCAGCACCGGCGTCGGCTTCTTCGATCACATGTTGGACAGCTTCGCCCGCCATGGCGGCTTTGATCTGGAAGTGACGACCGAGGGCGATCTCCACATCGACATGCATCACACGGTCGAGGACACGGGCATCGTCATCGGCCAGGCCTTCCATCGGGCGCTCGACGGATTCAAGGGCGTGCGCCGCTTTGGCCACGCCTACATCCCCATGGACGAGACCCTGACGCGCTGCGCCATCGACCTGTCGAACCGGCCCTATCTGATCTGGCGGGTGAAGTTCTCGCGCCCCAAGGTCGGGGAGATGGACACAGAACTGTTCAAGGAGTTCCACCACGCCTTTGCCATGCACGCCGGCGCCTGCGTGCACCTCGAGACCCTCTATGGTGACAACTCCCACCACATAGCGGAAAGCGGATTCAAGGCGCTCGCCCGCGCTCTGCGCGACGCGGTTGAACCTGACCCCAAGGCTCAAGGCCAGGCTCCCTCCACCAAGGGCGTGCTCTAGACCTCCCTGATGTCCGCCACAGTCGCGCTCATCGACTATGGTTCCGGCAACCTGCACTCCGCCGAGAAGGCGCTGATGCACGCGGCCGCTGATCTCGGCCGCCCGCCAACTGTCGCGACGACGGACGATCCGGAAATCATTTCGAGGGCCGATGCGATCGTGCTCCCTGGGGTCGGCGCGTTCAGCGCCTGTCGCCGCGCCCTGATGGAGCGGCCGGGCGTGGTCGAAGCGATCACGGGCGCCTGCGTCGATCGTGGCGCGCCGTTCCTCGGCATCTGCGTCGGCATGCAGCTGATGGCCACGCGCGGACTCGAATTCGGTGAAACGCCCGGTCTCGACTGGATCGCCGGCGACGTGGTCCGGCTTGCCCCCAGCGAGGCGCGTTTCAAGATTCCGCATGTGGGCTGGAACAGCCTCGATTTCGGTCCCGAGAGCCCTCTGTTCCATGGGTTGCCGACCGGGACGGACATGTATTTTACCCATTCCTACGCCCTGAAAGTGCGGGACGAAGGCGACGCTTCGGCGTGGACCGATCATGGCGGAAGGTTCGCCGCGGCGGTGGCCAAGGACAATCTCGCCGGCGTGCAGTTCCATCCCGAGAAGTCGCAAGCGGCCGGCCTTCGCCTTATGGCCAACTTCCTCGCGTGGCGCCCGTGATCCTCTACCCAGCGATCGATTTGAAGGACGGCCGTTGCGTGCGCGTGGTGCGCGGCGATTTCGCCACCGCGACGGTGTTCAACGAGGATCCGGCCGATCAGGCCAGGGCATGGGCCGCCGCGGGCTTTGCCTGGATCCATGTCGTCGATCTGGACGGATCGGCCGCCGGGCGCGGCGTCAATGATGCGGCGGTCGCGCGTATCCTCGCGGCGGTGTCGATCCCGGTCCAGCTCGGCGGGGGCGTCAGGACCCTGGCCCATATCGAGCGCTGGCTCGAGGCGGGCGTCAGCCGCGTCATCCTGGGCACCGCCGCCGTGCGCGATCCCGAGCTTGTGCGCACCGCCGCCCGCCGCTGGCCCGAGCAGATCGCCGTCAGTGTCGATGTCCGAGGCGGCCGGGTGGCCATCGAAGGCTGGACAGAGGACACCGCCTTCGACGCCCAGACCCTGGCCCGGCGCTACGAAGACGCCGGCGTCGCCGCTCTGATCGTCACCGACATCGACCGTGACGGCGCCCAGCTGGGATTCAACATCGAGGTTTTCGGCGCCGTCGCCGACGAGGTCGGCATTCCGGTCATCGCCGCCGGGGGCCTCGCCAGCGTGAACGACATCGAACGCCTCATGGCCCGTCCGGGAACGCCTGTCGCCGGCGCGGTGCTCGGTCGCGCGCTCTACGCCGGCGCCATTGCCCCCGCCGAGGCCCTGGCGGCGGCGGCGCGATGCTGAAAGTCCGGGTCATTCCCTGCCTGGACGTCAAGGACGGGCGGGTGGTGAAGGGCGTGCAGTTCGTCGCCCTGCGCGATGCCGGCGATCCGGTGGAGCAGGCCGCCGCCTATGACGCCGCCGGCGCCGACGAGCTGATGTTCCTCGACATTACTGCCAGCCACGAGGGTCGCCGGGCCATCCTCGATGTCGTGGCGCGCACGGCCGATGTCTGTTTCATGCCCTTGTCCGTCGGCGGCGGCGTCCGCTCGGCCGAAGACGCGCGGGCCCTGCTGCGCGCCGGCGCTGATAAGGTCAGCGTCAACACCGCCGCGGTGGAGGATCCGGACCTGATCCCCAGGTGCGCTGACGCATTCGGCTCTCAGGCGGTGGTGGCGGCCGTCGACGCACGCAAGACCGAAAGTGGCTGGCGGGTCTTCACCTATGGCGGCCGGCGCGACACCAGCCTCGACGCCATCGACTACGCCTGTTCGGCGGCCGAGCGGGGCGCCGGCGAGATCCTGCTGACGTCCATGGACCGCGACGGCGCCAAGACCGGCTATGATATCGATCTGCTAAAGGCCGTCACCGCCGCTGTGGGCATTCCTGTCATCGCCAGCGGCGGCGCGGGTCATGCGGGACACCTGGTCGAGGCTGTGAAGGCGGGCGGCGCCGATGCCGTCCTGGCCGCTTCGATCTTCCACTTCGGCGAAGTCACGATCTGCGAGGCCAAGGCCGCCATGGCCGCGGCAGGCGTGGATGTCCGTCTCGGGAGGGATGAATGGCCAAGCTAGGCGAAACCATCGAGGCGCTCGCCCGGACGATCGAGGCGAGACGCGGCGCCGATTCGGAAACCTCCTGGTCCGCGCGGCTGATCGCCGATCCGGCTCTGGCGGCGAAGAAACTGGCCGAAGAGGCGATGGAGACCGCTCTGGCGGCGGTCCAGGGCGATCGCGCGGCCGTCGCCGCCGAGAGCGCCGATCTCGTCTATCACTGGCTCGCCTTGCTGGCCGCGCTCGATGTCAGCCTCGATGAAGTCGCCGACGCGCTTCGCGCCCGCGAGGGGCGCTCGGGGATCGAAGAGAAGAACTCCCGACTCCCTTAGCCGCGCCTCGGCGCCAGGATCTGGTCGAGAGAACGAGGCCCCCTGCCGACGGGCGTGAGATGCGGGTAGCGCAAGCCGCCGTGATAATCGACGGCGACGGTGCGGTACTGGTTGTTGTCCTTCACCAGCAATTCGATGGGAGCGGTCGCGGTTTTGGCCGCTGTGATGGTGTCCTTCAGATCGTCTTCGCTATAAGCGTCGCCGTTCACTGCCACGATCTGGCTTCCCACCGCGAGGCCGGCCTTGAACGCCGGCCCTTGCCAGTCAACTCCGCTGACGACGCCGTTCGGTCCGATCGTCGCCCCGACCGAGAAGCTGAGAAGGACCATCTTTCGCTCACGCTCGATACTCCGGAGATAACTGCTCTCCTGGTCGTCGTAGGTGAGACGATAACCGCCGCGCGCCAGGCCATCGAGCGGCGCGCCTGGGTAGTGGCCGGTCAGGCGCGCGCGCAGGAGGGCCGCCCAGTCGTGGGGTTGGACCTGATTGAGCGCCGCGACGATGTCATCGAAGGTGTAGGTCCTGGTGACGAAACTGCCGTTGCCGACGCCGAAGAAGGCGCGGGCGAAATCGTCCAGTGATCGTTTTCCGCCCGATTGCTGGCGGATCAGCGTATCGACATCGAGCCAGACGAGCTCGCCTTCCGAATAATAGTCCTCGCTCCTCTGCCAGCTCACCCACGGGATGGGCCTGCGCATGGCGATGATCGGATCCATCGTGGTGTCTTCCAGGTCCCGCCATTCGCGCCCTGCCCGGGCGTCGTAGGTGGCGGCGGTCAGCGCGATCGCGTCGAGCGCCTGCTGAGCCGTGAGCAGGCCGGACCGCGCGGCCAGGACATAGCCCCAATACTGGGTCTGGCCTTCGTAGACCCACAGCAAGCTGTCGCGCATTGGCTTGTTGAAGTTCGGCGTCCACAGGTCCGCCGGCCGGCGGAACTTGCCGTTCCACGAATGGGTGAATTCATGGGCCAGGAGGTCCCGTCCGGCGAAGGCGCGGTCCCAATCGAGGAAATAGCGAGGGATCGTGCCGTCCTCGCTCGACTGGTGATGCTCGAGGCCGTTTCCGCCCATCTTGTTGCTGAGCGAGACCAGGAAATCGTAGTGATCGTAATGGTGCGATCCGAAGAGACGATAGGCCTGGGTGACAAGCGCCTTGTGGGCATCGATCTGGGCCGGTGTCGCGTCGAGTTCATCGGGACGATCGGCAATAACGTCGAGGCTGACCCGGGCCGGGCCTCCCGGATCGAGGTCGAAACGCCGGAAGTAGCGACCCGCGATCATCGGCGAATCGATCAGGGTGTTGAAGCTTGCCGGCTTGTAGGTCGTGACATCGCCGGCCACAGACCTCGTCTCCAGCGCCGTGGCGCCAGTGAACCCCGCCGGGAGCCGCACGCTCGGCTCGACCTCGATGTCGCGCGAGAAGTAGCCCGCAGGATAAAGCGCCACCGTGTCCCACTGCAGGCTCAACATGTCCGGCGTCATCATGATCCGGCCTTCCGGCTTGGAGACCGCCGACAGGAACTGGAACGACAGCTCGATCGCGCTGACACCGGGCGGGATTTCAACGTGGAAGGCGAAGACGTTCACCGGATCGCGCGTCCACGCGATGGGAACGCCGTTGGCCGAGATCTCGAGGCCGGCGAGTTTGTCCAACGGTCCGCTGGGGCCGTGATTGCCCGGCAGCCACTCGGGAAAGAGCAGCGTGAAGGATCCGGGGCCGGAAACCGGTACGCGCTCCCGTACGTCGAAGATGCCGCGGGCGAGGTCTGTGGCGTCGACTAGGAGCTTCAGCTGGCCGGGGTAGGGAACATCTCTCGGTGCCTCGATCGGCGGCGTGGGCGGCGCGGGCTGTGGTCCTGTCAGGGCCGATGCGCTTCCGGCGACCAGAGCCAGAGAACAAGCCACTGACCAAGCCACTGACCATGCCAGATTGCGCCAGATCATTGCCGACTCCTTCACCACTCCGGTCCTGCGTTAGGCCAAGGCGGCGGGGTGGAAAAGATCGCGGGGGCGCGCGGGCCGCTCAATTGCCGTCGTGACGCTTCAGCGCAACATAGAGGGCGCCGGCGCCGCCGTGGCGGCGGTGAGCCTCGGAAATCCCTGCCACCAGCCGACGAAGCGGCGCTTCCGCCAGCCAGTCCGGCACGCGCCGGCGAAGGATTCCGTCCCCCAACGTCCCCTTGCCGGTGATGATGAGCGCGCCGCGCACGCCGCGACGGGCGCAATCCTCCAGGAAGTCGATGAGTTCAGCCCGCGCCTCATCCTGGTTGAGGCCATGCAGGTCAATGCGATCGCCGAGCAAGCCGCGCGCCAGATGCCGAAGCCGGCGAGGTTCGATGCTCTGCGGCCTTGCTGGGGACGCCTGGCGACGGGGCGTTGGCTCAGGCTGGGGTCGGGCGCGTTTGCGGGCTGGCGACGCCGGAGGCGGAGACGGCGCATGTCGGCCAGGCAGAGGCCGCACCGAGGCCGCGACCACCGCCCAATCCCTGAGATCTTCGTCCTGGAGCTTCAGCGGGGTACGAGCCGATAGAGCCTCAGCGAATGGCGGATGCGCCCGGCCTCTTTGCCGGCGGCATCGCCGCGACCCACGTAGAGATCGGCGCGGACCGGGCCCTTGATGGCACCGCCGGCGTCGAGCGCCGCGACGAGTCGACGATAATCCGGAAAGGCTCCGGCCAGGCTCGGCGAATCACCATCGATCCACAGGAGCTCGCCGGCGGAATGATAGGCCGGATCCACGGCCGCGGCCCGCCCCGCCGGCAGGCGGACGCCGGCGGAGCCGGCCGGGTCCTGGCCATCGTCGGCCGTCAGGCGGTAGAAGACGTAGCGCGGATCCAGATCCATGATCGCCCTGGCGCTTTCGCCGCGGTTGGCCGCCAGCCAGTCATGGATCGCGTCGGCCGAGGAATCCGAATCCGAGATGAGGCCCTGCGTCCGCATGGGCTGGGCGATCCCGACGAACGCCGCCCCGTTGCTGCCATCGAAAACCGCCTTGGCTCGATCCCCGTCGGCGAAGGCGAGCACGCCGGCGCCCTGGATCTGCATGAAGAACAGATCCTCCGGCCGCATCCAGGCGAGAGCGTCCCGGGCGGGGCGGTCCTCGATTTCGGAGCGATCCGCGTAGTTCGCCCCCCCGGCCACGGTCTCATCGATGGTCGGCAGATCGGACGGTCTTGGCCTAACCGGCGCGGAAAAGGTCTCGCTGCGAGTCCGCCGCGCTTCATAGACCGGCATGAAATAGCCGGTCAGACGTCCGCCTCCGCTCACCGGAACCGCATAGAAATTGCGCTCGAGCCAGGTCCGGGCGCGGCGCTCGTCCGGATCGCTGGGCAGACCGGCGCAGGCGAACGGCATTTCCGGATCGCGCGAGACGGCGCACGCGGCGCGCACCGCCCTCAGCGCGGTGACATGATCCTCCTGCTCCCAGCCGGGAAGGTCGGGAAGCTCTATGGCTTGAAATGCGGGCTGTGGCGGCTGAGGAACCGGATTGGTCTGGGCGCAGGCCGCGACGGCGAACGCCACGCCCGCAACCGCCAACCCCGCCCCGAGTTTCACTAGGCTTCGGCGTGGTCGACGTGGACCAATGTCCAGTTCGGATTGCGGCTCTTGATGTTGCGCTCGAAGGTCCAGACTTCCGCCGTGCGATGGTCGTCGACCGATTCGCCGGCACTGTCCCGCGTCTTGTTGCGAAGTTCGGCCAGGAAGCGGACGGCGGCGCGCGCCAGATCGTCGGCCAGGCTCACGGTTTCCAGGTCCGCCCGCGGCGACTGAAGGAATTCGACGGTCTCGGTGCGGCCCGCCGCCTCACGCTCGCGCATCACGGTCTCGAACCCGTCCATGACCGCCGGCGCCAGAAGCGGCTTGAGCGTGGCCCGGTCGCCTTCGGTGAAAGCTCGCACGATGGTCTGGTAGGCCTGCTTGGCGCCTTGCAGGAATTGGCTCGGATCGAAGCTCGCATCGCGGGCGCGCAGCGCGGCCACGCCGGTCAGAGGCGCCGCTTCCTGTCCGGGAAGGGCGACTGCCGGCCGCGGTTCCGGCGCGCCGGGCGCCAGCGGGACCTGGGTCGCTGTTTCCGGGCCTCGACCCACCTTGCGCCCCAGAACCGCATAGAGCTGGAAGAGCACAACGCCCGCCAGGACGCCCAGAATGACAAACTCGAGTAGCTGCATGACGTCGAAAATCACATGCGTTCGATTTCCCTAATATAGTCCATCGGGCGTCGGACGTAAGCCGCCGCGCCTTTCGGGCCGCCACGGGGCTCGCCGACGCGTTGCCACTGCGGTGCGGGGCATGTTAGCGAGCCCGCTCATCGCGCGGACCCGCGCCGCCCAACTACAGAGAGCTGATCCGCGCATGTCCGACATCCCCACCGACGGCGCCGCATCGGGCGGCAACGGCTCCGAGGGCCTCGCCCAGCCCGGGATCCGCATCCTGGCGCAGTACATCAAGGACCTTTCGTTCGAGAGCCCGCGGGCGCCGGAATCGCTGCGCGTCGGCGCCACGCCCCCCCAGATCGATCTCAACGTCGAATTGAACGCCAACGGACGGGAAGACGGTCTCTATGAGGCCGAGCTGAAGCTCACCGCGCGAGCTTCGCGCGAACCGGAGACGGTGTTCCACCTCGAGCTGGTCTACGCCGGCCTGTTCCAGATCATGGGCGTCCCAGCCCAGGAGATCGAGCCCGTCCTGATGATCGAGTGCCCGCGCTACCTCTTCCCCTTTGCCAGGCGCCTCATCGCCGACCTGACCGCGGAGGGGGGCTTCCCGCCGTTCCGGCTCGAACCGATCGATTTCGGTGGCATCTATGCCGCCCGCCTCGCGCAGCAGGGCCAGGGGATGCCGACCGGCCTGGCCTGAGGACCGGAGCGCGTTCCGAAAATGTGGGAACTGCCTTTTCGATAGGGGCGCGCGCAAACTTTGAGTTTTGAGCACAATTCGGCGATCAGGCGACTCCGCTCGATCGCATCGTGCTCTAGCTTTCCTTCAGCCAGATCGCATCTTTGATTCCACCCACGAACGCCAGGTGGGCAGCAGCTTCTTCGACGGTCACGCGGGAAGCCAGGGGCCTCGGCCGGGAGCCATAGGCCGACCGCGTGGCGGCGGCGGCGACAGCCTCCACACCCGCCAGGTCGAGCGCCCGTTCGCGGCCGCCCTGCAGTTCGAAGTACACCCGCGCCAGCAGCCGCGCGTCGACCAGCGCCCCGTGTTTCTCCCGCTCCGACAGGGAAACCTTGAACCGTTTGCATAAGGCGTCGAGCGAATTGTGCATGCCTGGAAAGCGCCGCTGGGCCAGAGCCAGGGTGTCGACCCATCGCGTCTCCGCCAGGATCGGATGACCGGCCCGGGTCAGCTCATGATTGACGAACTCGCGGTCGAAGCCGGCGTTGTGCGCGACCAGCGTCGCGTCGCCGACGAACTCGCCCAGGGCGCTCGCCACGAGAGCGTCGGCGAACCGGGGTTTGTCCTCGAGGAATGCCAGCGAGATGCCGTGGACGCGCTCCGCCTCCGGATCGATGTCGCGCTCAGGATGGACGTAGGTGTGGAATTGCCGGCCGGTCGGCAGGAAGTCGTCAATCTCGACGCAGCCGATCTCGATGATGCGATGACCTTGCTTGGGGCTGAGGCCGGTGGTCTCGACATCGAGGACGATTTCGCGCGCCATTAGGTCTTCCCATGCGCCGTTTCGCCGCCGCCGCGCAAGGCGTGGAGGATAGCTTTCACCTGCCGCCGCGCGTGATCGAAATCCTGGCTGGTATCGACCACGAAATCGGCCCGCGCCCGCTTTTCCGCGTCCGGAACCTGGGCGGCGAGGAGGGCGGCGAATTTCGCCTCGGTCATGCCTGGCCGGCCCAGCACCCGCTTGCGCTGTATATCCGCCGGCGCGCTGACGACCACGACCTTGTCGGCGTTGCGCTCGCCGCCCGTCTCGAACAGCAGGGGAATGTCGAGCACGACGATCGGCGCCTTGGTCTCTCGCGCGCGGCGGAAAAATTCGGCCCGCGCCTCGCCCATCAGCGGATGGACGATGCTGTTCAGCTTCGCCAGGGCCGCCGGATCGCCAAGCACGCGCTCGCCCAGTCGACCGCGGTCGACGGCCCCGTCCACGACGACGCCGGGAAACTCGGCCTCGACGTTGGCGACGGCCGGTCCGCCCGGCGCATAAAGGCGGCGGACTTCCTCATCCGCGTCGTAGACCGGTACCCCTTCCTCGGCGAACATTCCCGCCGTCGAGGACTTGCCCATCCCTACCGAGCCTGTCAGCGCCACGACGATCACGTCCGGCCCTGCAGGACTTCGACGGCGAGCGTGCGGACGTCGATCTCAGGCGGGGCCGTGCCGAATAGAGCCTCAAAGCTCGGCCTTGCCTGGCCGATCAGCATCGCCAGGCCGTCGACCGTCCGCAAGCCCCTCGCCCGCGCCCTTGCGAGAAACGGCGTTGTCAGGGGCAGATAGACCATGTCCATGACCACCGTCTCATCGGCGGCGGCCTCGAACGGGACTTTCGGGTCGGCAGTGGTGGCGTTTATGACGAGGTTGGCGTCGCCGAGGGCCGCCGGCAGCTCATCTCTGGCCAGGATCTCCAACGGGCCGGAAAGGCTGTCGGCCAGGTCACGAGCCCGGTCGACCGACCGGTTGACGATCCGAATGCTCGGCGCACCCGCTTCAATGAGCGCCGCCGCGGCGCCCCGGGCTGCGCCGCCAGCGCCCAGGATCACCGCAGGACCGGCCGCTGGGTCGAAGCCGCCGGCCTGCCCGGCCAAAGCCGCCAAGAGTCCTTCGCCGTCGGTGTTATCCGCCCTGATCTCGCCGCTCGTCTCAAAAATCAGCAGGTTGGCGGCTTCGGCCCGAGCCGCTCGCGGCGAAATACTTTCGGCCAGTTCGAGAGCTTGTTGCTTGAACGGCGCGGTGACGTTCAGCCCTCGGATGACCCCACCCCTGCAGGCGGCGGCGAAAGCGGTGAAGGCCTTCGGCTCGAAGGCGACGTAGACCGCATTGAGGCCCGCGGCTTCGATCCAGGCGTTGTGCAGGGTCGGGCTGAGGGAGTGGCCGATGGGCAGTCCGGCAACCCCGGCCACCGTGGTCGACGCTGAGAGCCTCATTCCGCCGCCACGCCTTCGCTGCGCAGGGCGGTCAGGAGTCGGATCAAGGGCAGCCCCAGGATGGCGTGATAGTCGCCGACGACCCGCTCGAAGAGTTGCGCGCCGAAACCCTCGAAATGATAGCAGCCTAGGGAGCCCGGGAGCTCATCTTCGCAACGGGCCAGATAGGTCTCTAGGAACGAATCCGAAAAGGGCCGCATCTTCAGGTTCACGCTGGCGACATAGCGCCACTTGATTTCCCCGCCCCTGACAATGGCCGCGCCCGAGTGAAGGCGGTGGCTGCGACCGCGAAGGCGCAAAAGGCAATCCCGCGCTTCATCCAGGTGGTTCACCTTGTTCACAAGCTCGCCATTGAGATCGAGGGTCTGGTCGGCGCCGATGACAACGTCGCTTCGACCGCGGGAAACCGCCTGGGCCTTGGCTACGGCGAGTTCGCCGGCGATTTCTTCAGGTCCCTTTCCCTTGGCGAGCAACGCCGTCTTCAGCGCTTCCTCGTCGATTTGCGCCGGGATGATCTCGAACGCCACGCCAGCCGATTGAAGAATCTTGGCCCGGGCGGGACTGGCTGAGGC
>DASXCH010000029.1:0-12559 GCA_036491275.1 Caulobacteraceae bacterium | reverse complement strand
CGTTGGATCCCTGCGCGCTCGCCCGCCAACCGGCTTCGACCCCAAGTCCCATCCCCATCCAACCCAGAAGAACCCCAAGCCCTCCTGCCAGGTCCAACCCCTAACCTTCACAGGCTCTCCCGCCGGCGGTCCGAGATTCACTGAACTACGACGGAGCCATGTGGTGTGCATAACCGAGCCCTCAGGGAGAGGTGGCGCGCCCCGACGAGGCGCCTGCGCCGAGGGTCATCTAGGGCGCTCGGCCGCGGGCATCCACGCGGCCGCGCCCGTGGGAAAAACCCCGCTCGAGCCCGTGGCTTCCGGCCAAGGGCGCGCGGGCGTGAATTGAAGTCCCCTCAGTCCTCCTTGTCCCAGTAGTCCATCCGCGCGGCGCGATCGTAGCGCTCGCCCGCTCGAAGGTTTCCCACTTCACGCCTTCGGTGGAAATGGGCGCGAATTCGGTCTCGTCAGTCATGGAAGTCCTCCGCTGGCCCCACCTTAGGGCCCGCCTTGACGCCAGGACAATCGTCGCGCCCAATGCCGGCCACGGGGGGCTACCGCAGGGAGTCCGCCATGAGCGTCTATCGCGTCACCGAAATCATCGGCACCAGCCCGACCAGCTGGGAGGACGCCGCCAGTCAGGCGCTGGCCGCCGCCGCGGGCAGCCTCAGGGACCTGCGGGTGGCCGAGGTGGTCGAGCTCGACATCACCCTCGGCAAGAAGGGCGAGATCGAAGCCTATCGCAGCCGTCTTCGCGTCAGCTTCAAATACGAAAACGCCTGAAGGACCCCACGGCCGCCAGGGCGGTTGCCGGCGAGACGCCGGCGCTCCGAGCCTTTCTTTTCTCCCGCCGGGAGAGGGAGCCAGCTACTCCGCCGCCGCGCTCTGGGCCGCGCCGGTCAGCTCCGCGCCCGGACGCATCTGCTGGAAGCGCCCGAGCGCCCGAGGATCGAGCCGGGCCCGGACGATCGCACCTTCCGCGGTCATCTCGCGGGAACTCACCCGACCATGGCGGTAGAGCCAGGCCAGGCCCTCGCCGTCGGCGGGGGCCAGCCGGAAGGTGAGTTCCGGGCCGTCGTCGACCATCGCCGCCAGGGTCTCGACCAGGGCGTCGATCCCCTCCCCCGTCAGCGCCGAGACGGCGACCGCGCCCGCGCGGCGGGCCCTGGCGGCCAGCGCCGGCCGGTCCTCCGCCGCCACGGCGTCGACCTTGTTCCACACCTCGAGGATCCGCCGTCCGGTCTCGGGCCCCAGGCCCAGCTCCTCGAGCACGGCGGCGACGTCCTGCGCCTCGGCCTCGCTCTGGGCGCCGGAGATGTCGCGCACGTGCAGGATGATGTCGGCTTCGCGCACCTCGTCGAGGGTGGCGCGAAAGGCCTCGACCAGCTCGTGCGGCAGGTCGGAGATGAAGCCGACGGTATCGGAGAGGATCGCCGGGCGCCCGTCCGGCAGAGGCAGGCGCCGCAAGGTCGGATCGAGGGTGGCGAAGAGGGCGGACCTGGCCAGCACCTTGGCGCCGGTCAGGCGGTTGAAGAGGGTCGACTTGCCGGCGTTGGTGTAGCCCACCAGCGCGATGGCCGGATAGGGCACGCGCCGGCGCGCGCGGCGGGCGAGGCCGCGGGTGCGTCTGACGTCGGCGAGATCCGCCTTCAGCCGGATGATGCGCTCGCCGATCAGCCGGCGGTCGGCCTCGATCTGCGTCTCGCCCGGGCCGCCCAGGAAGCCGAAGCCGCCGCGCTGCCGCTCCAGGTGCGTCCAGGTGCGCACCAGCCGCGAGCGCTCATAGTCCAGGCGGGCGAGTTCGACCTGCAAGCGGCCCTCGGCGGTGCGCGCGCGGCGGGCGAAAATCTCCAGGATGAGGCCCGTGCGGTCGACGACCTTGGCGTTCCACGCCTTCTCGAGGTTGCGCTGCTGGACGGGCGTCAAGGCGTCGTCGACGATGACGACGGCGGCGCCGGCCTGCTCGCAAAGCTCGCCGATCTCGGCCAGCTTGCCCGGGCCGAACAGGGTCGCGGGCCGCGGCTGGCGGACCTGGGCGATCAGCGCCGCGCCGATCTCAAGGTCGAGCGCGGCGGCGAGGCCCTTGGCTTCCGCCAGGCGGGCCTTGGGATCGCGACCGGCGTGGGCGCTCCAACGGTCCGGATGGACGATCAGCGCGACGTCGTGGCGGCTGGGCGGGTGTTCGGCGCTCAAGCCTCGACGTCGTCCTCGTCTGGCGGCTCATAGAGCTGCACCGGCTGGGCCGGCATGACCGTCGAGATGGCGTGCTTGTAGACCAGCTGCGCCTGGCCGTCGCGGCGCAGCAGGACGCAGAAGCTGTCGAACCAGCTCACCACGCCCTGCAGCTTGACGCCGTTGACCAGGAAGATGGTGAGCGGGGTCTTGGAACGCCTCACGGCGTTCAGGAACGTGTCCTGCAGGTTTTGCTTCTTGTCGTTCGGCATGGGTTGACATCCCTTCCGTTGTCATTGGCCGGCGGCCCGCTCCCAAAGCGAAGTTGGGGCCGCATGGATCCCGTCACAGGCCTATTCGGCCTCGCGACGCGCATGGGCAATGTAGATGCGGCGGAGCCGCTGCGCTACCGGGCCGGGCGCGCCGGTCCCCACCTTTCGTCCATCGATGCTGACGACGGGCGTCACCTGGGTGCTGGCGCCGGTGATGAAGGCCTCCTTGGCCTCCAGGGCGTCGCTCAGGGCAAACGGCCCTTCCGCCAGGGTGAAGCCGGTCTCGGCCGCGACCTTCAGGACCGCCGCGCGGGTGACGCCCCTGAGGATATTGGCCTGGATGTCGCGCGTACGCAGGACACCGTCGCGATCGACGATCCAGGCGTTGGTCGACGAGCCCTCGGTGACGAAGCCGAGCTCGTCGACGAACCAGGCCTCATAGGCGCCGGCCGTCTTGGCCGCCTGCTTGGCCAGGACATTGGGCAGCAGGTTCACGGTCTTGATGTCGCAGCGGCCCCAGCGGCTCTCCGGCGTGGTGATGACGGCGACGCCCCTGGCCGCCTTGGCCTCGCCCGCCGCCGGATCGAGGCTGCGGGCGGTGACAACGACGGCGGGCGCCGGCGCCGGGACCGGGAAGGGATGGTCGCGCCGCGCCACGCCACGCGAGATCTGCAGATAGAGAAGGCCGTCCCTGACGCGGTTGCGGCGCAGGGTTTCGCGCAGCACGACCTCCAGGGCCTTGCGGCTCATCGGCGCGGGGATGGCAAGCTCGCCGAGACTGCGCTCGAGACGGACGAAATGCCCCTCGGCGTCGCACAGCCGGCCGCCGGCGATCAGCCACACCTCATAGACCGCGTCGCCGAACTGATAGCCGCGGTCCTCGACGTTCACACAGGCGTCGGCCTGCGGCAGGTAGCGGCCGTTGACATAGGCGATGCGCGACATCAGGCCTCGCCCTCGCCGTCCCCCTCGGCCGCCCGGCCGAAGCCCAGCGACTTGAGCTTGCGGTGCAAGGCCGAGCGCTCCATGCCGATGAAGCCGGCGGTGCGCGAGATGTTGCCGCCGAAGCGCACGATCTGGGCGCTGAGATATTCCTTCTCGAAGAGCTCGCGCGCCTCGCGCAACGGCAGAGCGATGATCCGTTCGGCGGCGAGGCCCGCGGCGGCCGGCGCGGCGCTGGAGTCGGCCGGCAGCATCTCGGCGGTGATGGTCTCGCCCGGAGCCCCGGGGGCGAGGATCAGGATACGTTCGACGACGTTGCGCAGCTGGCGGACGTTCCCCGGCCACGACTGCACCTGCAGGGTGGCGTAGGCGTCGTCCGCCAGCTTGCGGCGGGGCATGCCCGAGGCGTTGCTCACCCGCTCGAGGTAGTAGTCGATGAGTTCGGGGATGTCCTCGCGCCGCTCGCCGAGGCCTGGCACGCGGAGGGGCACCACGTTCAGGCGATGGAAGAGGTCCTCGCGCAGGCGCCCGGCGGCGATCTCCTCGCGCAGATCGCGCGAGGTCGAGGAGATCACCCGCACGTCGACCTGGACGTCGGTGTCGCCGCCGACCCGCCGGAACCGCTGCTCGACCAGGACCCGCAACAGCCGGCTCTGGGTCTCCCTCGGCATATCGGCCACATCGTCGATGTAGAGGGTGCCGCCGTGGGCGCGCTCGAAGACGCCGATCTTGGCCGGCTGACCCCCCTCGCCTTCCTCGCCGAAGAATTCGAGGTCGAGGCCGCCCGGCGCCAGGCCGGCGGCGCTGATGGCCACGAACTCGCCGCGCGCCCTGGGGCTGGCGGCGTGGATCAGGCGCGCCGCGGTCTCCTTGCCGGCCCCCGGGGGCCCGGAAATCAGCACCCGGCTGTTGGCGGGGGCGACCTTGGCGATCATCTGACGCAGCTGCTGGGCCGCCTGCGAGGCGCCCAGCATGCCGTCCGGCACGATCGCCTGGCTGCGCAGGCGCCGGTTCTCGCGCTTGAGATTGGCTGCCTCGAGCGCCCGTTCAACGAGCAGCAGCAAGCGGTCGGATTTGAAGGGTTTTTCCAGGAAATCGTAGGCTCCGCGCTTGATCGCGCTGACAGCCATCTCGATGTTGCCGTGGCCCGAGATCATGATGATCGGAAGTTCCGCGTCCAAGGCTTTGACCACGTCGAGCAGCTCGAGGCCGTCCATCCCGCCGCCGCTCATCCAGATGTCGAGCACCACCAGGGAAGGCTTTCGCGCGCGGATCGCCGCCAGCGCCGTCTCGGAATCTCTGGCCGTGCGCACCTGATAGCCGTCGTCCTGCAGGATGGCCGCCACCAGCTCGCGAATGTCGGCCTCGTCGTCGACGACGAGCACATCGCCGGTCATGCTTGCACCTTCTCATCTGTAGCGCGCGCCACGCGGGCGCGGGAAATCGGAAAAGCCAGGGTGACGCGGGCGCCCGGCGCCTCTCCCGCGTCGCCCATGACGAGGTCGCCGCCATGGTCCTCGAGGATGCGCTTGACGATGGCCAGGCCCAGGCCAGTCCCCTTGGCCCGGGTGGTGACGTAGGGCTCGGTCAGGCGGTCGCGGTCCTTGGCCGGCAGGCCGACGCCATTGTCCTCGATGACGAAGTCGATGCTCGGGCCGTCCGTGACGAGCGAGGCCCGGATCATGCCCTTCAGGGCGGGTTCAGCGGCGCGGCGGGCGGCGATGGCTTCGGAAGCGTTCTTGAGCACATTGGTGAGCGCCTGGCCGACGATGCGGCCATCGCACATCAGGGTGAGGCCCTCCGGCGGCTCGCCGATCTCCACCGTGACATCCGGGTCCGCGACCCGTTGGGCGAACACGGCCTCGCGCAGCAGTTCGGCCGGGTCATTGGCCGCGAAAGTCGGCGCCGGCATGCGGGCGAAGGCCGAGAATTCGTCGACCATGCGGCCGATGTCGCCGACCTGGCGGACGATGGTGTCTGTGCAGCGATCGAAGGTTTCCAGGTCGCTCGAGATCTCGCGACGGTATTTGCGCCGCAGGCGCTCGGCCGAGAGCTGGATGGGGGTGAGCGGGTTCTTGATCTCATGGGCGATACGGCGGGCGACGTCGCGCCAGGCGGCGTTGCGCTGGGCCGCCACCAGGCGGGTGATGTCGTCAAAGGTCAGGACCAGGCCCTGGGGGTTGCGTCGCGCCCTGACCCGCAGTCGCCGCGTGTCGCCATGCCGGGTGACGTCCACGTCCTCCTCCGCTTCCCCGTCTGCCGTCAGGGCCCGGGCGGCGACCTCCGCCAGCTCCGGGGCCGCTTCGGCGAGCGGGCGCTTGTCGCGCGCCTCGGGGTCGAGGCCGAGCAGTTCCTCCGCCTGCCGGTTGACCGCCGAAATCCGCCCGGCGTGGTCGAGACCGATGACCCCGGCGCTGACCCCCAGCAGCACGGCCTCGGTGAACTGCCGGCGCGCCTCGGCGTCCTCATGGGCGGACCGCAGGTCGCGCCTCTGCTGCTCGAGGTCGCGGGTCATGCGGTTGAAGGCGCGCGACAGGGCGGTGATCTCCTCGGGATCCTTGCCAATGACGACCCGGGCCGACAGATCGCCCGCGGACACCCGGCCGGCCGCCTGCACCAGTCGGGCCACGGGCGCGGCGATGCCGCCGGCGGCCTCCATGCCGAGCCAGATGGCGCCGACGAGCACCAGAACCACGGTCTCCAGGTAGCTGAGCGCGAAGGCGCCGCGGATGCGCGAGCGGCTCGTGGAGGCTTGACGATAGGCGCCGAGCGAGGCTTCCGTCAGCCGCAGGTGGCGGAAGATTCCAGGGTCGACCGTGCGGACGACGTAGAGATAGGCGTCCGGATAGCCGTGCAGCCGGTAGAGCGCCCGGAAAAGATCGGATTTCTCGAAGCCGACCATTTCGACAACGCCGCCGTCGGCGACGTGGAAAGCCTCCGGCGGCGGATCGAGGAAGGCCGGCGAACCCTGATCCTCGGCGCGGGCCAGCACCCGCCCTTCGCGATCGATGACATAGGCTGCGGCGAAGCTGTTGTCCCCCGTCAGGTCCCGCAGGAAGCGTGAGAAGACCACTGGCGAGTCGGCCATGGCCGGAGCAGCGGCTTCGAGCGCCTGGGCCATGGCGCCGCCCATGTGCTGGCTGATGTAGTGCTTTTGCTCGTCGAGATAGCTTTGGGCCACCGTGGCCGAGTTCTCGACCACCGTCTCGACCCGGGCGTTGAACCAGTTGTCGATCCCGCGGGTGACCAGAGCGCCCATGAAGAGGGCGACGATCACCGCCGGGGCTACTGCCGCGAGGGCGAACAGGAAGACAAAGCGCAGGTGCAGGCGGGCCCCGGCGTCCCGTTCGCGCGCCCGGAGTAGACGCACCATGCGTCTGACAAGACCGGCCGTCGGCAGGATCAGCGCCGCCGCGCCGAGCGCCAGCAGAGCCAGCACCACGGGGCTCGCCGGCCCCAGTGGCCCGGTCAAAGTCGGCGATGTGCCCAGGAACACCGCCAGGCCCGTCAGGGCCATGGTCGCGGCGTAGCAGCCGCCCATCAGGCCGCGCGAGGACAGCAGGTCTCGCGGCACGGTCGGAGCGGGGGTTTCCGTGTTCGACATGTTACGCGGAGTCTAGAGTGCGCTGTCGCCCAAATTCAACAGGTCAGTTGCACGCCTGCTTCACTTCCGATCGTGTCGGCTTCAGGGCTTTGAGCGGGCAAGACCAAGATCGGTGATCCGCTTGCGCAGGGTGTTGCGATTGAGACCGAGGATCTCGGCCGCCCGAACCTGGTTGCCGCGGGTCGCCGCCAGGGTGGCCCGGAAGAGCGGCCGCTCCACCTCGGCGAGGACCCTGTCGTAGAGTCCCGGCGGCGGTCCGTCGCTCTCGCTGGCGAACATCGAGCCCAGATGGCGCTCGATCAGGGTCGAGAGCGTGACCGGACCCTCCTCGGCGCGCGGGCTGGCCTGGGCCGATAGTTCGCGCTCGATGATTCGCCCGTTGATCGTCTCGTCGGCATAGAGGGCGCAAATCCGGCGGATCAGGTTCTCGAGTTCGCGCACGTTGCCCGGCCAGTCGTGGCGCTTGAGCCGCTCCAGGGCGCCGTCGTCGATGGTCTTTGCCGGCAGGCCTTCGCGCGCGGCGCGCAGCAGGAAGGCCCTGGCGAGCTCGGCAATGTCCTCGACGTGCGCGCGCAGCGGCGGCAGGCTGATGGGCGCGACGTTGAGGCGGAAGAACAGGTCCTCGCGGAACAGGCCCTGCGAGACCAGGCCGCGCAGGTCGCGGTGGGTGGCGGCGATGACCCTGACATCGCAGCGCCGGCCGGTGCGCGGATTGAGCGCCGGCTCGGCGCCGTCGAACATCCGCAGCAGCCGGGTCTGGGAATCCAGCGGCAGGTCGCTGATCTCGTCGAGCAGGAGCGTGCCGCCGTCGGCTTCGGCGAGCTTGCCCAGCGCGCCGTCGCTGGTTCCAAAAAGCTCGGCGTCGATCCGCTCGCGCGGCGCCGCGCCGAGGTTGACGGCGACGAAGCGGCCTTCCCGCCGCCGGCCGAGATCATGCAGCGCTCGCGCCGCGAGCGTCTTGCCGACGCCTGACTCGCCTTCGAGCAGGACGGTAAGGTCCGTTCCCACCAGCCGCGCCAGGGTGCGATAGAGCTGCTGCATCGGGGCCGAGCGGCCGATCAGCGGCAGGCGTTCGTCGCGATGGGCGCGGGCCTGGGCCCTGGCCGCCTCGCCATTGGCCGGCTTCGAGAGGGCGCGCCTCGCCAGGCCGACGATGTCGTCGAGGTCGAAGGGCTTGGGCATGTATTCGAAGACGCCGAGCTCGGCGGCGCTGACGGCGGTCAGCAGCGTGTTCTGGGCGCTCATGACGATCACCGGCAGCTTCGGCCGCTGCTTGCGGATGCGGGGCAGGACATCGAAGACGTTTTCGTCGGGCATGACGACATCGGTGACCACCAGATCGCCCTCCCCGTCCGTGACCCACTTCAGAAGGGTGGCGGCGTTGCCGGTGGCGCGAACCTCGTAGCCGGCACGGGAAAAGGCCTGGGAAAGGACCAGTCGGATCGAGGAATCGTCGTCGGCGATGAGGATCTTGGCGTTCATGACACTTCTTCCAGGGTCCAGTTGGGGGCGACGGGCAGCAGTACGCGGAACACCGTCCGGCCCGGCGAGGATTCGAAATCGACCATGCCGTCGTGGGCGGCCACCAGCCTGGCGACGAGGGCCAGGCCCAGGCCCGTGCCGAAGTCCTTGGTGGTCACGAACGGCTCGAACAGGTGCTCGCGCAAGGTGGGCGGAACACCGGGCCCATTGTCGATCACCTTGACCTCCAGGGGCGCGGCCTGGACCGGGATGCCGCGATCGGGCGCCGCCCGCGCCCCATGGCGGAAGGCGGTGGCGATGGTGATCTCGCCGCGGCCGTCGCCGCGCGCATGGGCCGCCTCGGCCGCGTTCTTCATCAGGTTGAGGAACACCTGGATCAGCTGGTCTTCCTCGGCGAAGGCCGGCGGCAGGGAGGGATCATAGGCTTCGCGGATGACCAGCCCGTCGGCCACGCCGCTGGCGGCCAGGGCCCGGACCCGGTCGAGCACGCGATGGATGTTCACCGGCCCGCGGACCGGCTTCAGGTCCAGGGCGAAGGCCTCCATGCGGTCGACCAGCCGGCGGATGCGTTCGGTCTCCTCGACGATCAGCTCGGCCAGCGGCAGGTCGGCCGGGGCCAGGCCGGCCTTGAGGAGCTGGGCGGCGCCGCGGATTCCGGCCAGAGGGTTCTTGATCTCGTGCGCCAGCATCCGGCCGAGTCCCATCACCGACTGCAGGCCCTCGGCGGCGCGATCGGCGGCCAGGGTCGGATGGGTTTCGGCCAGCGTGAACAGCAGGACTCCGTCGCCGAGCCGCAGGGCCGCGGCGTCGGCCAGAATCGGCGGACGGCCGAGCAGTTCGACTCGCAGGCCCCGCTCGCGGACGAGACCGCTCTCGGCGTTGCAGCGGGCGACGAGCGCCAGCAGCGGCGAGTCTGGCGCCAAGGCGCCGCCAAGGCCGCCCCGCGCCAGCAAGGCGAGTCCCTGGCCGAACAGGTCCTCGGCCGCCTCGTTGACGGCGATCAGGGCGCCGTCCGCGTCGATGAGCAGCGCCGGCTCGGGCCCGAGCTCGAAGGCAGCGAGCTTGAGATCGGAGAGCGAAGCCGAGCGGCGCCGGGTCACGCCGCCAGCCGCCTGGGCGTCCACAGCTGCGCGATGGCGTCCCGCACCGCTGAGGGTTCGTCGATGCGGCAGACCCGTCCCCGCGCCGCCCGCGCCGCCTCTCCCGTCGCCAGCCATGGGGCGTGTTCGACATAGGCCGCCAGGTGCTTGCGGAACATGCGCAGGCCGATCCGCTCGCCATGGAAGGCGAGGCTACGTTCGAAATGGTCGGCGACAAGCGCCGCCAGGGCCTCTCGCGCCGGCGCTTCGAAAGGCTTGCCTGAATGACCGGCTTCGATCTCGGCGGCGAGCCACGGCCTGCCGATCGCCCCGCGTCCGAGCATCACCCCGTCCGCGCCGGAAAGCGCCAGGGCGAGCCTGGCCGAAGCGAGATCGACGATGTCGCCGTTGACGATGACCGGAATGCCGACCGCGTCCCTGACGGCGCGCACCGCCGGCCAGTCCGCCGTCCCGGCATAGAACTGAGCGCGCGTGCGGCCATGGACCGAGACCGCCCTGGCCCCGGCCGCCTCGGCCCGGGCCGCGATCTCCGGCGCATTGCGGGTGGTTTCGTCCCAGCCGAGACGCATCTTGACCGTCACCGGCGCTTCCTGCGCCTCCACCGCCGCGGCGACCAGGCGCTCGGCGAGGGCGGGATCGCGCATCAGGGCCGAGCCGCAGGCGACTCCGGTCACGTCCTTGGCCGGGCAGCCGAAATTGAGGTCGATGATGTCCGCGCCGGCGCGCCTCGCCATCGCCGCGCCTCGGGCGATCCACTTTGGATCGGCGCCGACCAGCTGGACGACCATCAGCGGCAGGCCGGCGCCCACCGCGGCGCGGCGGACCACGTCCGGGCGACCGGCGGCGAACTGCTGGCAGGCGACCATCTCGGTGGCGACATAGGGCGCGCCGAGACCGGCGGCGATCTCGCGGAACGGCAGATCGGAGACGCCCGTCATGGGCGAAATCCAGGTGCGCCCGGGAACGCGCACGGCGCCGACCCAAATGTCTCTGCCTAAATTCTGTTCAGGAGCCACGCCTGCTTTTTAGGCAATGGACGGTCTGCCGTAAAGGCGCCTGGGCCCTCCCGGTTTCGTCACGGCCGCGCTATGGGAGCGCATGGATTTCGCCGCCATCATCGTCGCGGCCGGCCGGGGCGCGCGGGCCGGCGGGGCCAAGCAATGGCGCGAGCTGGCCGGCAAGCCGCTGGCCCGCTGGTCGCTGGAGGCGCTGCTTGCGGCCGGAGCGACGCGCGCGGTGGTGGTTGTCACACCGGGCGATCAGGCGGCCGCGGAAAAGGCCTTCGCCGGGCTGGACGGCTGGATTGCCGTCGACGGCGGGCCGGAACGATTCGACTCGGTGAAGGCCGGCCTTGCCGCCCTGGCGGCCGATCCGCCGGCGGCGGTCCTGATCCACGACGCGGCTCGCCCTTTCGTCGAGGCGTCAGTGATTCTGGCTCTGGTTTCGGCGCTCGAGACCGCCGACGGCGCCATTCCGGTCCTGCCGACTGTGGATACCCTCAAGCGCCAGGGCCCTGGCGGCGGCCTCGCCACCGCCGACCGCAGCGGCCTGATGCGCGCCCAGACCCCGCAGGCCTTCCGCTTCGCCGCCCTGAGCAAGGCGATCGCCGCCTGGCCGGCGGAGGAGACGCCCACCGACGACGCCCAGGTGCTGGAGCACGCCGGCGGCAAGGTGGCGACGACCCCAGGCGACCCGAGGCTCTTCAAGCTCACCTATCTCGAGGATTTCGCCATGGCCGAGGCTCTGGCCGCCCACCCGCGGCGAACCCGCATCGGCCTGGGCTTCGATGTCCACGCCTTCGCCCCCGGCGACCATGTCTGGCTATGCGGCGTACGGATCGATCACGACAGGACGCTTGCCGGTCATTCCGACGCCGACGCCGGCCTGCACGCCCTCACTGACGCCTTGCTGGGCGCGCTCGGCCAAGGCGACATCGGCGACCACTTCCCGCCCACGGATCCCCAATGGAAAGGGGCCGACTCTGCCGTATTCCTTAGGCATGCAGCCGGGTTGGTCGCCGCGCGCGGCGGCCGGATCGTCAATGTCGACGTGACGCTGATCTGCGAGGCGCCCAAGGTCAAACCGCACCGCGAGGCCATGCGGGCCAGGATCGCCGAACTGCTCGGCCTCCCGGTCGAGGGGGTCAGCGTCAAGGCGACCACCACCGAGGGTCTCGGTTTCGCCGGCCGCCGCGAAGGGATCGCGGCCCAGGCCGTGGCCAGCGTGGAGGTCTGAGGGCGGCCGGAGAAGCTGAAATGAGTGCAGCTTCACCGCAATCCAAGACGAGGAATCAGCGGGCTCTTAGTGCACCGGCAGTGCAAGTCTTGCCATGGCCGATGCGATAGCGGCCGGCCAGGCCACCGTCAATCAGGTATTGTGTCCCCGGAATTCCCCCGGAATTCCCGGAATTGTCCGTCACGCAAATTCCGCTGCCTCGATCGGCAGGCCATTGGCGCCATAGGTGCTGAGGCTCGCCGTGCGGGTCGCCTTTCTGCCCAACCGAATGTGAGCCCCGGCATCCCAGTAGCAGGTCCGTAGAGAGCCTGCTTTCAAAGTCAACCATATCACCCTTGAGATAGATAACGTCATCAACCACTGGGCGACCACCTTGACTTACAACTCGCACCGCCACATCCCAATAATACGCCGTTTCGGGTGGCGTTTTGGGGAGGTCCGAACTGTAAGTTTGTTGGCTGCTCTTCAACTTCACATACACGTAAGTCAATCCGCCCCTTCGAAGTTCCGATCGCGTAATATGAAATTGTGAAGGCTCTGAAAGGTCTTCCTCGCCCGAAAACAACCCAAGTTCCAGCCAAGCAAATGGCGGCTTTATGAAAGCTCCTTTATTTTGCCGTGCCCAATCGTTCTCACACTGTTGGTCCACCTTGATTCTATGAACCAACCTCTTGCTTAGGTACGGTGCAAATGTGTCCAGAAAACCATCAGCAGAAATTCCGAGCGGATGACTGGCAACTACGATACCATAAAGCCTCTGAATCATCGCGTTG
>DASXCH010000028.1:0-2446 GCA_036491275.1 Caulobacteraceae bacterium | reverse complement strand
CCTGATCGCGAACCGCCCGCCTCAGCCTCAACGTCCCCATCGCCGCGCCTCCTCGAACCGAAGGCTAACAGCGAATCACACCATCCTTGCCTTTCACTCACCCACGCGAAAAAATTCACAGCCTCGGACGCCGGCGCTCCGTTCGTAATCTCCGCACGCTCGCGCCGCAGGCGCGCTAAAAATCAATCTGCTACATCTGCGGATAAACAATGAGGGCGGTTGCCGGCGAGACGCCGGCGCTCCGGGGCGCCCTGGCACCGCTGTCCGCTCAACGACCATCCGCCGCCCCCGCCCCGGCCCCCAACGGCCGCGCCAGGCAGGCGTAGCGGGTCTCGTCGGCGATGTGGTCCTCGGTCTTGGTGTTGAGATCTCCTGGCCGTTCGGGATCGCGCGGCAGGGTCGGCACGGTCCGGATGAAGTCGCGGCAGGTATCTAAGACGTAGAGCATCGGCCGCTCGCCATCGCCGCATATTCGGCCGCTCACCGCCTCCCATCCGTCCATCTTTCCGGGTTTCCCGACCCGCGTGTTCTTCGCCATTTGGCAGGGGACGCCGACATCGGCCAGGCGCGCGGCGAGGGTCTTGCCGCCGTTGCGCGAGAACATGGAACGATCGGCCACACTGAGGCCGACGACATCGCCCGCCGCCCGCTCGCGTTCGAGGATGCCTGCGGCCACCTCTTCGACGTCGAGGGCGAGGCCCTTCCCGTCCGCCCCGCGGCCGTACCATTCGCGATATCGGATCAAGGCCCCACGGTGAATCAATCCGTCGGCCGTCAGGAAGTCCTCCCCGGCCTCCGCCCACCAGCCGACGCTGAAGGGCGCCGCGGTGCCCCAGTCGATGGACCGGATGCGAAACCAGGCCGCCGGAATCTCGAAGGGCGAAAGGACATTCCGATCGCCCCAGCAATCGAAGAACGCCTTCTCGATGGCTCGTCCGCGACTGAGACGTCCATAGGTGAAGCGCCTCGCACCCAGTCGTGGCTTCGCCCTGCCGGCCTGCCCCAGCAACCAGGCCGCCACGGCGATGTGCTCTGCCGAGCCGTGGTCCATCGCCTTCTGGGCACGTTCCATGAGTTCGGCGATCACCGGTTCGAGGCCGAGCTTGCCGGCCTGGCGCAATTCCTGCCGGTAACGCGCGACCAATTCCAGGAACTCGGGGCGCTTGGCGATCTTGCTGTAGCGGCTGCTCCTGGTCGCGTATCCGGCCGCCTTCGCCGCCGTGCGGATGGCGACGCCGGTCGCCAGGGATCGGGCGAAATTGTCGTAGCGGATCGGATCGGGCCGGTTCATGTGTGCTCCTCGTCACGTCCTTTCAGTATGCAAGGACAGATGAGGCCTGTCAACGCACATTGCAAGGTCCGCGAAAAAATATGTTTCCTGAGGTCCAAATCGCCGACGCGCGCACTGCAATACCAGCCCTTCTCCTCCCCCTTCAACGAACGTCATCCCCGGCCTCGTGCCGGGGACCCATTTGGCGCGAACCGATGCGTGGCCATGCCGGGCATGGCCACGCGCCATCCGGCGTTCTTGGGTGGCCGGGACAAAGCCCGGCCGTGACGGTTCTGTTGGGATGGGAGAGGGAGCGGGGTCCGAGTGACCGGAACGCGCCCGTGGATCAACATGCTAATCTCCACCGACTCACCCGCCGGCAGACCCCATGTCCCTATCCGACGCCCTTCGCAGCCAATTGCAGGACAGCGAGCGGCGCCTGCTGGCCGAACTGCGTCTCATGCGGCGGCGGGCCCGCCGCCTCACCCGGCCCCCGCCGGACCTTACGACGGGCCAGAGGATCGCCGACGCCGTCGCCGCGGGCATGGGCTCGTGGCCGTTCATCATCATCCAGTCGATCCTGCTGGCGATCTGGATCGCCCTCAACATCACCGCCTGGATCCGCCACTGGGACCCCTACCCCTTCATCCTCCTCAACCTCGCCCTGTCGTTCCAGGCGGCCTACGCCGCGCCCTTCATCATGATGGCCCAGAACCGCCAGCAGGACATCGACCGCAAGGAGGCGGAGAGCGACTACAAGGTGAACATCAAGGCCGAACTCGAGATCGAGCTGGTGCACCAGAAGCTCGACCAGCTGCGCGAGACCGAGGTCGCCCAGCTCTCCAAGGCGGTGGCCGAACTCACCGAACTCCTGCGGGTGGCGAAGCAGGAGCCCGGCGCGACCGCCTGACGCCCCTTCCCGCTTTCCTTCAAAACCAATCGTCATGGCCGGGCTTGTCCCGGCCAGCCATTGAGCGTTGACGTACGGGTGACCGTGCCCGGCACGGTCAATTCTCGACATCCGTGACGGTCGACTCGCCGACTTCATACGGCCAAGGTTCCACGCATGGAGCGCCGGCCGTTCATCGCCGTCTACATCATGACCAACAAGCGCCACGGCACGCTCTACGTCGGCGTGACCGCCGATCTCATCACCCGCGTCGTCCAGCACCGCGA
>DASXCH010000027.1:0-14363 GCA_036491275.1 Caulobacteraceae bacterium | reverse complement strand
ATACTCCTGCTGCGGATCGTCGCTGATGTTGGCGAACGGCAGCACGCAGATGGAAAGCTTGCGGACGGCCCTGCTCGGCGTGGGCGGCGCGGCGATCCCGCCAATCAGTTCGGCGACGCTGGCGGCGACCTTCTTCCAGCCGTGAGCCTCCAGATCGCCCGTCCACCCGGTCATGTCGGCGCATTGGATGCGGTCGAAGGGCCGGGGGAGCTTGCTGCCGTCGACGGTCAGCTGGACGAGCTTGCGCTCGGTGCGGGCGGTGTCCGCTTCCGACTGAACCCACTCCGACTTCACCGCTTCGTCCGACCAGATGACCACCACCGCCTTGGCGGCCTGCAGCCGCTCCTCGATCACCTCGGCGTAGGAGCGATGGGCCGGCAGCTCGTCGTCTCGCCAGACATCGTAGCCGAGCCCGCGCAGCGCCACCGCGATGGCCTGAGCCTGATCCGCTGTCGAACGGGCGTAGGAGATGAAGATGTCGCTCACGACTCGCCGCTCTTCGCCGCCGCCAGCCGCGCCTCGGTCTCTGCGATCATGGCCTGGAAGCGGGGATCGTCGCGCAGGCGGGTAAAATCGGGGTCGGTCCGGGCGTCCTGCAGCGACCCGCCAGGGTCCCGCTCCAGGACTGGCCCCAGCATGCCCAGCGCCGCCTCGGGGTCGTTCAGCGAAGTCGCCAGGGCGCAGGCGAAGTTGTAGCGCATGGTGAAGTTATCGGGATCGATCAGCAGGGCACGGTCCATCCAGTCCTTGGCCCGGTCGGTCTCGCCCAGCGCCGCCAGGGCCGAGACCCCCACGCCCAGGGCGTGACCGTTGCTGCGATCCTGGGCGACGGCCTTCTCGGTCCTTTCCAGGGCGATCCCGGCGACCCGCCGGGTGTTCTCTTCATCGCCGAGGGCGATGTAGCAACTGACCAGCATAAGAGACGCCTTGAACTCCGTCTCGATGAGGGCGGCGGCCTTTTCCCAATGGTGCGCGGCATCCTCCAACCGGCCCTGGGCGTAGCTGACGAAGCCGGCGTGAAGGTTCACCTCGTAGGACTCCGGATCGAGCCGCAGGGCGATGGCGATCTCGGCCGCCGCCTCCTCGTGTTGGCCCGCATACGAGAGCTTCTGCGCCTTGATCGCGCGGGCCTCGGCCAGATCGGGATTGAGGGCCAGGGCCCGGTCCAGGGCGGCCTCGCCGCCGTCGCCGGGCCGACCATAGTCGCGGTGACGGTTGTATTGCCCCAGGGCCATCAGAGCCCAGGCCTGGGCGTAACCGGGATCGAGGTCCACAGCGCGGCGGGTCAGGCGCTCGATCGCTTCCCACTGCCGCGGATCGCCGCCGTTGCCGGCCACCCAATAGGAACGGGCCATCAGATAGAGGTTGTAGGCCTCGGCATTGTCCGTGACTCGCCGCTCGATCGCCTGCTTCTCCTGCGGCAGCAGCTTCAGCTTAAGCGCCCCCACGATCGCTTCGCTGATCTCGTCCTGCAGGGAGAAGATGTCGGTGAGGTCGCGATCGTAGCGCTCGGCCCAGACGTGCCCACCGGTCGCGCCGTCGATGAGCTGGGCGGTGATGCGGACGCGATTGCCCGACTTGCGCACGCTGCCTTCCAGGACATGGCTGACATCCAGCTCCCGCGCCACGTCGGGGACCTTCACGCTCCTGGCCTTGAAGGTGAAGGCGGTGTTGCGGGCGACCACAAAGAGGGCCGAGACCTTGGAGAGGTCGGTGATGATGTCCTCACTGATGCCGTCGCTGAAATACTCCTGCTCGGGATCGCCGCTCATGTTGGCGAACGGCAGCACACAGATCGACAGCTTGCGGACGACTTTTCTCTGCGCTTCTTCACCCGGCCGATTCGGCGAGGCCAGGTTGGCGATGGCGCCGACGACCTGTTTCCAGCCCGGCGTTTCGTCGCCGCCGGACCAGCCGGCGAGGTCGGCGCACTGGGTCTGGTCGAACGGCATCGGCAGGCGGGCGCCATCGACGCTGAGCTGGACCAGCTTGTCATCTGCCCGCGCCCGTTCCGCCTCCGAGCGCACCCACTGCGACTTGACCGCTTCGGCCGACCAAATGACCACCACGGCCTTGGCGATCGCCAATCGCTCGGCGATGACGTCCGCATAGGCCCGGTTGGCGGGGATCTCGTCGTCGCGCCAGACACCGTAGCCCAGCCCGCGCAGCGCCTCGGCCACATGCCTGGCCTGGCCTTCCGTCGAGCGGGCGTAGGAAATGAAGACGTCGCTCACGTTGGAGAGGCCTCGTCAGCAGGCTTCGCCGCCGCCAGACGCGCCTCGGCGGCGGCGATCATGGCCTGGAAGCGAGGATCGTCGCGCAGGCGGGCAAAATCGGGGTCGTTGGCCACATCCTGCAGCGACCCGCCAGGGTCCCGCTCCAGGACTGGCCCCAGCATGTCGAGCGCCGCCTCGGGGTCGCCCAGCGAGGTCGCGAGGGCGCAGGCGAAGTTGTAGCGCATCAGCAGGTTGTCGGGATCGATCATGAGGGCGCGGTTCATCCAGTCCTTGGCCCGTTCCGTCTCATCAAGCGCCGCCAGGGCCGTGACCCCCACACCCATGGCAAAGCCGTTGCTGCGATCGGCGGCGACGGCCTTTTCGGCCCTTTCCAGGGCGATCCCGGCCGCCCGTCGGGTGTTCTCCCGATCTCCCAGGGCGATGTAGCAGCTTACCGGCATAATTGACGCTGAGAGGTCCGCCTCGACGAGCGCGGCGGCCTTTTCCCAATGGCGGGCGGCGTCCTCCAACCGGCCTCGGCTGTAGGCGATGCCCCCGGCGCGAAGGTTCACCTCGTAGGAATCCGGATCGAGCCGCAGGGCGACGGCGATCTCGGCCGCCGCCTCCTCATGCCGGCCCGCATCGGACAGCATCCCCGCCTTGATCGCCCGGGCCTCGGCCAGGTCGAGGTTGAGGACCAGGGCGCGCTCCAGCGCGGCCTGGCCGCCATCATTGGCGCGCCCATACAGGCGGCGAAGGTTGTATTGCCCGCTAGCCAGCAGCGCCCAGGCCTGGGCGTAACCGGGATCGAGGTCCACGGCCCGGCGGCTGAGGCGCTCGATCGCCTCCTCCCGCCTCGGATCGCCGGTGTTACCGGTGAGAGAGTATGAGCGGGCCATCAGATAGAGGTTGTAGGCGTCGACATTGTCCGTGCCGCGCTGTTCGATCGCTTTCTTCTCTTCCGGCAGCAGCTTCAGCTTCAGGGCCTTGACGATCGCCTCGCTGATCTCGTCCTGCAGGGCGAAGATGTCGTCGAGATTGCGGTCCCAGCGCTCGGCCCAGACATGCTCGCCAGAGGCGCCGTTGATGAGCTGGGCCGTGATCCGCACCCGGCTCCCGGCCTTGCGCACCGAGCCCTCGAGAACATGCGAGACGCCAAGCTGACGAGCGATCTGCTGGATCTCCACGGTCTTGCCCTTGAAGGTGAAGGCGTTGTTGCGCGCGATCACGCCGAGCGCCGAGACCTTGGAAAGGTCGGTGATGATGTCCTCGCTGATCCCGTCGGAGAAATACTCCTGCTGCGGATCGTCGCTCATGTTGGCGAACGGCAGGACGCACACTGACAGCTTAGGGGCAGCTTTCTTCGGCGCCGCCGACTGGCTCGGCGAGGCCAGGTTGGCGATGGCGCCGACGACCTGTTTCCAGCCCGGCGTTTCGTCGCCGCCGGACCAGCCGGCGAGGTCGGCGCACTGGGTCTGGTCGAACGGCATCGGCAGGGTGGCGCCGTCCAGGCTGAGCTGCACGAGCTTTCGCCCGGCGCGCGCCTTCTCGGCCTCCGAGCGCACCCATTCGGATCTGATCGCCTCGGCCGACCAGATCACCACCACCGCCTTGGCGCTGGCCAGTCTCTCCGCGATCACGTCGGCATAGGCCCGGTTGGCGGGGATCTCGTCGTCGCGCCAGACGCCGTAGCCCAAGGCGCGCAGGGCCTCGGCGATGGCCTGGGCCTGGTCCGCCGTCGAACGGGCGTAGGAAATGAAGATGTCGGACATGCGCATGCGACCCCGCCCTTGGTCGCTGGCTTGATCTTATCGAGGGCGCCCGGCGGAGAGGCAAGGGAAAGGTCGCCGGCGCCGCCAGCAATGCCCCGCGACCAACCGCGCGCCAGCCGTTGCCGTTGGCGCCCGACGCGCTGGTGACCAGCAGGGACGTCACGTCGATCCTTTCTCGGCGCGGAACCATGCCGCTCTTCCTCCGGCGGCCGCTTCCCGGCCTGCGGGCCGAACGCGCTACAGCCCCGCCAGGTGCTCGGTCGCGTTGACGCCCAGCACCTGGGTGTGGGCGCCGGCGACCTCGATCTCGCTGATGCCGCAGGGCGAGATCACCAGGCGCCGGTAGGCCGAGAGCGGCTGGTCGAGCGCCTGCATCAGCATGGCGCGGCCCACGCTGTCATGGGTGACCAGCACCAGAACCCGGCCCTCGCCCACACCTTCGCCCACACCTTCGCCCACACCTTCGGCCGCCGCCAGCCGCAGAGCTTCGCCGGCGCGCAGCACCAGGTCCTGCAGCGATTCCCCGCGCGGGAAGCGCACGCTGGCCGGCGCGGAATACCAGCGGTCGAAGAGGTCAGGGTCGGCCGCCCGCGCCGCCTCATAGGTCAGCCAGATCCAGTCGCCGTAATCGAGGTCGTTGAGCGCCTCGACCACCCGCTGCGGCGCGCCGGTCGCCTCGGCGATCGCCCGCCCGGTGGCCACGCACCGCTGCACCGGGCTGGTCCATACGGCCGCCACCTTGGCGTTCGCCGCGATCCGCGCCGCCGTCGCCGCCGCCTGTCGCTGGCCGAGCTCGGTCAGCGGAACCTCGCACCGCCCTCGGAACCGCGGCGGCTCGATCCCCTCCACGTACCCGTGCCGAACCACCAGGATGCGCGTCATGATCTGGCTCCCATCGCCGCGCCGTTGGTAGCGCGAACGCCCTGGGCCTGTCGCGGGCAGATCGTCGGCGCGTCGCCGGCGCGCGGCAAGCAGGGGCCTCTCGCCATCGCGTTCGGCCGGCCCATCGCAACATGATCGGCGATGATCGACGGGCTCACCCTTCGCCGCGCCGCGGCCGCCGAACAGCGCGACCTGGAAGCGCTGCAACGTCGCACGTCGCTGATGTGGGAGGAGGATCGCCCGCACCTGCTCGCCAACCCGGGGCTGATCGAACTGCCCCTCGGGCAGATCGAGAGCGGCCGGGTCTTCGTGGCTGACCGCCGCGGGGTCTCCGTCGGCTTCGGCGTCGTCCTGCGCCGCGATGACGGCGAAGCCGAACTCGACGGACTGTTCGTCGAGCCGGATTGCTGGCGACTGGGGATCGGCAGCCGGCTCATCCGGGAAGCCGAGCAGATGGCGCGCACAGACGGCGCGACGTGGCTGTTCGTCGTCGCCAATCCCCGGGCGGTCGGCTTCTACTCCGCCTGCGGCTTTGCGCCCCTGGGCGAGGTGAAGACCCTGTTCGGCGTCGCGCTGGCCATGCGCAAGGCGATCGAGGCGCCGGTTGCCTGACCTGGGCGCAATGGCCGCTGTTCGGCCAAAGCGGCCCCGCCCTCGGTGGATCGCTACGGGTTTTGATCGAGGTCGGGCGCGGCCGCACAGGCTCCGAAGTCCTTCTGGGCGCTCGATAGCTCTGCTTTCTTTTCCGCCTCGCTCAGGACCACGCCGACGGGGGCTGTCGCGCGCAGCATCAACCCCGCCGCGCCGTCCATCAGCCCGAGATAGTCGCGGGTCTTGACGAGCGCATGGAAGAGGCGGTCGCGCTCCGCGGGTTCCAGCCGTCCTGCGTTCAGAGTGAGCGTGTTCAAGTCGCTCATGGCTTCGCGTTCTCCAGCCTGGGTCTCCTGCAGGACTTTGGGCCAGAAGTATGCCTGGGAATAGAGCGTCAGGCGGTCGTTGGGGATGTGGCTGGCGATCTGGAGCGATCGGGCGTTTTCCCACTCGTCGCTCAGCCAGGGCCGCAACGGCCTTTGATAGCGCGTGATCGGCGCCACCGGCGCGCCCCGATCGCGCGAGGCGACGAGCGCCGCCTCGATCTCGTTCAGTTTGGCGAGCGCACAGGGGCGTGTCGTCAGGCGGTAGTAGGCGTCATGAATGTTCTGAGCCAGTTCGGTCCGCATCGCGCCTTCGACTTCATGCACCCGATGGGCCCATTCGAGATTATCGACGACCTGCTCGGCCGCCAGCGCGATCAGGACGCCGACCACGATGATGGCGATCTCGGAAAAAAAGCCGCCAAGGCCTTTCAGCGGTTTTGGTCTGTGGATGTGCACAGCGTCCTCCGGCTCGGGTTCGGTCGGCTCACCCAAGGGTCTTGATCCAGCCTCATCGGACATGCCTGGCCCCACTATACCCGCCAATAGCAAAGCTGCGGCGGGGGTCAAACGCGTGCGAGGGCCGGGCGCTCACCACGAAGCGGGCTGACAGCGCTGACCACCGGCGTGTCATCGGACGCCAAACACCCCTCGTCATCCCGGCCAAGGCGCATGGGCGCCGCGGAGCCGGGGAGCCAGGGGTGAAGGAACGCTGGCGCTTCCGGCCTCTGGGTCCCGCATCTTCCCCCGGCTCGAGGCCGGGGTTCGTGCGGGATGACGGTGGTTGTTGATGCCCATCCCTCCCGGCCGGAGTTTACCCTCGGGCCGGCCATTGGCCGGACCCGGGGGGCCGCAGGGGCAGGGGCGATCGCATATGGCCGCCCCAAACCAGGAACGTCATGGCCGGGCGTCAGTCCCGGCCATCCATGCACACTGGATGGCGGGTGACCGTGCCGAGCACGGTCAAGTCAGAGCGTCCCAGCTGCTGTTGTAGCGCCGAAACCTGGCCATGCCGGGCATGGCCACGCGTTCTCTTGCGTTCAATGGATCCCCGGGACCGTCACCCTCGGGCTTGTCCCGGGGGCGCCCGGGGATGATGGGTGGGGAAGAGAAAGGCGCTGGGCGCATAAGCGATAGCCCTGCCCTAAGGGGCCCCTTCGGGGCGGTGGAGGGGGTCCTCCGTGCCTTTCCGCGCCGCGCGCTTCGCGCTCACCGCCCCGCCAGCGCCTCGGCCAGTCCGGCGACGATCCCGGCCCCCTCCGGAACCTGGATCGAGGCCCCGGTGAGATCCTCGCCGATCGGCTCGGCGGCGCCGCCGAGGTGGGCGGCCAGGAACCCCTCGGCCACCGCGCTGAACGAGAGGTTGTTCTCCGGCCGGGCGAAGCCGTGGCCCTCGTCCGGATAGAGGACGTAGGTCACCGGGATCGCTTTCGCCTTCATCGCCGCCACGATCTGGTCGGACTCGCGCTGGTTGACCCTGGGATCATTGGCGCCCTGGCCGATGAGCAGGGGGACCTCGATGGCGTCGACATAGGTGATCGGCGAGCGCGCCTTCAACAGCGCCCGTCCCGCCTCCGTCCGCGGATCGCCCATCCGCCGCGCGAACTGCTCGAAGATCGCCGTCCAGTAGGGCGGGATGGTCTCCAGCAGGGTGAAGAGGTTGGAGGGGCCGACGATGTCCACCCCGCAGCGGAACACCTTGGGGGTCATGGTGACGCCGACCAGCGTCGCGTATCCGCCGTAGGAGCCGCCCATGATCGCCACGCTGTCGCGGCGGGTGACGCCCTGCGCGACCATGTGCTCGACGGCGTCGATGAGGTCGTCATGCATCTTCGCGCCCCATTCGAGATCGCCGGCGGAGATGAAGCCTTTGCCGAAGCCGGTCGAGCCCCGGTAGTTTACCGAGAGCACCGCATAGCCGCGGTTGGCCAGCCACTGGTGGTAGGGGTGATAGCCCCAGACGTCCCTGGCCCAGGGCCCGCCGTGCACGAAGAGGACAAGCGGCAGAGGCTGGTCGGGCTTGCCCCCGCCCGCATTCTTCGCGTCCGAGCCTGAGTCCGAGCCTGAGTCCGAGCCTGAGTCCGAGCCCGGCGGCAGGCTGAGGTAGGAGACCATGGTCAGGCCGTCGCGGGTCCTGATCTCCAGCGGCCGCATGGGCGCCAGGGCCTGGCCCGCCAGCTCCGGCCGGGTGGTGAAGAGGTCGGTGAGCGCACCCTTGTCGCGGTCGTAGAGGCAGTTGACGACTGGCGCGCCGGCCCGCTCCACCGCCACGGTCCACAGCCGGTCGTCGTGGGTCTGGCTGATCGGCGACCACTGGCCGCCGGCATGGGCGTCGAGGAAGGCGACGGCCGCCTTGGCCTCGGGCGTCAGGCCCACCCACTGGCGGGTGAGGTATTCCGCCTGCCAGGCCGTCGCCTCGCCGGTGGCCGGATCGTGGATCACGCCGCGCACGTCGGCCTTGGGATCCTCGGCGATGACGCGGGTCTCCCCGGTCAGTGAATCGAGCAGCGCCAGCGCCGCCTTGTCGCGGCCGCGGCTGTCCAGCATGTAGACGTGGCGCGCGTCCCTGGCCCGGATGACGCCGGTGGTCTGGGAATCGTCGAGGCCGTAGCGGAACAGGGGCTCGAGCGCGCCGCCCGGCGCGAACCGGAACACCTCGCCGCCGCCGTCCGACAGGGTCTTCTGCGCCAAAACCAGGTTGAGCTGCCGGTCGGCGGTGACGCCGGCATAGCCGCCCTCGTTGCGCCACACCTCCTCGAGCCTGCCGGTGGAAAGCTCCAGCCGCCAGGTATCGTGCCACCGGGGGTCGCGGTTGTTGAGGCCGATGAGGATCGCATCCGGAACCTCGGGGCTGGTGCGGACGACCTGGACGCGGGTCTTCTCGAACGGCGTATAGGCGACACTGCGGCCATCCAGTTCGACGCCATGGAGGAGGTAGTCCTCGGTCCCGCCCGTGTCCTGCGGCCAGATCAGGCGCGCGCTGTCGCGCGACCAGAAGAACATCGGCACCGGCCGCGAGGTCTCGGCGCTCAGGGGCCTGGCGGCGGCGAGGTCGCTCGTGGGCGCGACCCAGATGTTCATCACCCCCTCGCGCGGCGCGAGGAAAGCGATGTGGCGTCCGTCGGGGCTGAGCGTGGCGCTCGAGCGGCTGGGGTTGCCGAAGAAAGCCCGGCGGGGGATCTGGACGCGCGCCGGCCGGGCGATGGCGGAGGGAGGGGAAGCGGTGGTCATGCGCTCACCCTCGCATGGCCGCGCGGGCGAACGAAAGGCGGTCGCCTGCCGTCGGGATGGGGGATCGGGGCTCGATGATCTAGAAGCGGACGTCGAGGCGCGTCAGACGACCTGCTCCGTGCGCCTTACAAGACGGCTGCGCAGGACTGCGCCCAGACCGGCGAACCCGGCGAGCACCAGGGCCCATGTCGCCGGTTCGGGAACCTCCACCACTTCATAGGTCATGTTGTCAAAATAACCCGTGGCGAAGTCGTCAATCAGCACGCCTCCCGGCGCGGTATAGTCGCCGAAATGGCCGTCGCCGCTCGAGACGGACGTCAACGGGTAGGTCCCGAACAGCGGCGGGGCGCTCGGCGGAAGGACGATATTAAAGATCAATTGGTCGGTGAGCGGCGTCAACGTTCTCGTGTCCGCAACGCCGTTTATCCGACGATCGACCATCGCATCCGTGCTCCAGGAGTAAGTCCCTCCGAAAGACACCGTCACGCCGTTGATGGTCAGGGTGGCGGTCTCGCCGCCCGGGAAGCCGAACGGCCCCCCGTTGTCCAGATGATCGGACACTCCTGGGATTGTGGTGCGGTCGCCGACCGCCGTGTTGAATGTGTAGGTCGCCACGAAGGCGTCGCCGTCCAGCGATGAATCCGCCGGGCCGAACACGCCGGTGTAGTCGTAGCTGTCGTAGATTGTGCCGGTGTAGATCGCCTCATATTCGGTTGCCGAGGCCGCTGAGGCGCCCATCGCACAAAGGGCCGCGGCGCCTGCGGCCAAGATCACCTTGATCTTCATGTCGCCACTCCCCGCCCTGGCGGTGACGTCGTCAGCGAGGCCTTGCCGCCCAGGCTTCCCTCCCGGCAACTCTTCGGCCCTAAATGACCGAAGTTCAATGTGGCCCGGTGTCACATGCCAATTCGAGAATCCGGCAGCAGCGCCAGTTCGACCGCGCCATCACCGGCTGGGAGGACTTGGCGAGTTTCCTGAATGACCCCCAGAACTACCGTTCATCTCCGACCGGGTCCCAAAGGCATTGGGAGGCGTAATTGTCTATCCTCCACCTAAGCAGCTTTTCCCACATCGCAGCGGCGATCATCGGAGAAATGCTGCCGGTCCAGCCCTCGTTAAAGTACCCCGCGTGGCGCCTGGCAGTGAGAAGGGCAAATTGATCCCAGTGATGTTCGAGTTCATGCACCGGCGTTGAGCAATCTTCGAAATCTTTCACGCCACCGCCACGAAGGGAATCCAGCTCTTCGCACGCCCTTTGAGCCGATGCCCCCGCCTCTTTGTTCATCATTGATTGTGTCCTCGGAGTATATCCACGCAAGACTTCAACGTTTAGCCAATCTATAGCCGATGCAAATTGCTTTGTATTATCGATAAAATCGATAGCTTGTCCTTTATTAATATTCTGACGGAAAACTATCTCATGTACTATAACGTGTCTGAGTTCGAACAAACGCTCTATACAAGAGAACGTGTCGTCAATATCGATGATTATTGGGTCCAACTCGTTACCTTTATCCTCTGTCCATCTTATAGTCTGCTTCGATAGAATTGTACCTAGATTGGTTGAACCATGGATTAGGCCTAGTATGGATATTATTTCAGATAAGTTGCTGATGGAAAATCCGTGGGCGGAGAGCTGACCTATAGTTATTTTCCTATTTGAAAAGTAATTCAGTGATTGAGAGAGATTTTTGCTAGACCACTTGGATATTAGCTCGATTCCCCTTTCGGTGTATGGCGCGCCGTGGTCGACAAGTAATTGCACGGTACCTCGGACGCAGTTTTCTATAATTGTTACAAGTTTGATCGGGACATAATCTAAGAAGAACGATGAATCGCCGTCAAGCTTCGATATTTCGGATTTTAGTGTATCAATTTCAAAACTGAGAAAGCGATTTATACCACCGCGATTCGCAACTTCGACGATCTGTTTGGGGGATTTGCTCATTCGATGAGGATAATGCGACTGGCCTCATAACGCCAAGTTTGTAAGCAGGGCTGGCGGGCGAAGATCGGCCCGCCGGAATCGGCGTCCCAGCCCTTGGGAAAAATCCGCTCCATCGAGCCTCACAAGCGGCCAAGCTTACCAGCCTATCCTTTAAGGATTCCGCTTGGGCCATCCGAGCCCATGACGTCTCATTTCGTTTGGCCAGCGAGCCTGGGCGGAAGCGATATTAGCCAGGTGATTTCGCTGCTGTCTTGAGTGCTCAAACGGAAGCGTAATCAATCCAAAACTGGTGGCATTGCCAAGCAGATGACAACGTTCGGCGTTGCTCTTCAGTACGCCGCCCACGGCGGTCTCGTGGTCTACGCCAAGAATGAGACTGGCGACGCCGCCGGTTTCCATTCCACCCTTACGCTCGGCGCAGTCCGATATACTTATTACATCCGGCTCGAACCGTCCGGCTTATCGGAGCTTCGGATGATGCATCCGGAATTCAACGACTGGTGCCGATCGCAGGCCCAAGAGGCAGCCAACTCTCCACTCAACGAATTGCAATTGCTTCAGCTTGGACTGGCCGCGGAGAAGCCGGCGTAGGCGCGCCTCGCGTTCGGTCATTCGAACGACTGCTAGGAGTCAAAGCCGAACCTCTCACCTAATGACCCGTCCATGCGAGTGTTGCCCGCGCCCCTCGCCCCATCCCCGCCGGTGCTAGCAGGAGCGCCGGAATGTCCGGGGAGGCCATGTGGCCAGAACGAAGGCCACCAAGGCCGCCAGCAACATCGAGCGTGAGCTGATCGCCGAGCTGGACCGCAAGATCCACTGGCTCGGGGCCCGGACGATCCCAATCACGGCCTGAAGGAGGGCGGCCACCAAGGCTCTTCCGCCTCCATCGCCCCATCTGTCGGCGCTCTATTTCTCGGTGCTGCGCCCGGAAGACCGCGTGGCCGTCAAGCCGCACGCCAGCCCGGTGTTCCACGCCATCTTGGTATCTCTTCGGCCGCCACAGCCTGGGCCAGCTGCAGCGCGATCTTCGGCGGGGCGCCAGGTCTCAGAGCAGGGCGCCCCGCCGCGCCTCTCCCGGCCTCGCTACTGCGGATACTGCGGGATCACCTTGGTCGTCGTGGTGACGTCAGACGACGACGAAGGGTTCACCCGGCTCGTGACGTGGCGCCGCACCCGCGTCGAGCGATGACCGGTGGCCGAGTGGTGGGTCGTGACCGACGTCTCGACCTCCGGCGCCGGGGGCGTCTGCGCGGCCGCTATCGCCGCGGCATCGCGGGCGGCGGCCGCGTCCGCCGCCGAGGCGGCGGCCGATTGCTGAGCGGCGGCGGCGCGGGCGTTGGCGTCCTCAGCCTGCTGCTGGTTGGCGGCCGCCTGGTCCTGGGCCGCGGCCGCCTGATCCTGGGCGGTGGCCGCCTCACGCCGCGCGGCGTCAACCTGTTCCCGGGCCGCCTCGGCGGTCGCTCTCTGGTTGTCACGCGCCGCTGCGAGGGCGTCGTTCCTGTGCCGCTGCATCATCCCGATGGCGGTGTCGGCGCGGGCCGAGGCCTCGATCGCCTCCTCGATCGCCGGGTCCCTGTGATGGTTCGCGAAATCCTCCTTGGCCTGCGCCAGGGCCGCGTTTGCGGCGGCGGCGTCGCGCGGCGCGTCGGTGGCGGCGCCCATGGTTTCGGCGGTGTGGATCTTGGCCTCCGCCGCGGCGATGGCTTCGCGGGCGCGATCGGTCTTGCTGGACGCCGCGGCCGGCGTCGCGACGGCCAGGGTCAAGGCGCTCGATGCGATGAGCGATGCGAAGATCGTATTACGAAGCATGATGGTCTCCTTCGATGGCGACGGCTGCCGCCACCCTGCCCTCCCAGGGGTGTAAAACGGCCGGCGCCTGGATGGGTTTCAGCCCGGAGGAGAACGTGAACGGGCGGGTGAGGCGCCGGACCGGGCGAGCCGGCGCTGCTTTACGGCTACGAGTCTGGGCGCCGCCGGCTCACAGTCGCCAGGGGTTCGAGCTAAAAGCGACGCCTGGGCTACTTCCGCATCGGTTGGGGAGCGAGAGTTGAGGCGAAGTAGGTGGTGCTGGAGCCGCGATGGATGTGAGCAGCCAACTCGCGCTCGTTTCCGCCGTTCAAGAGGGCGAGCTCTCACGGATTCTCGAAATCCCCAAGATTAGCGGCGCAAATTCTTGCTGAAGCTCTCTGGCTGGACGTACCTGCCAAAGACCCACCCCTGTCGGCCGTCATCGAGTCGCACGTACAGCCAGTTTCCTTCACGCAGAAGCACGGTGACGTGGGTGTCCGGGCTTAGGCGGTCGAATTCTGCGAATGCACTGCCGCCCGGCTCGGATCGAAATGAGAGGTAGTTGTCGCCTCGTGGGTCGAGGCCCGCCACATGGCCTGAGTACAACGTCCTGGCTGGCTGCGGCGCCTGGTCCGTGTTGATTGATACAGCGGATAACGCTTGGACTTGATCTCGTAAAACCCAGCCCTCCGACCCGTCGTCGAGACGTGTGTAGAGCAACGGCCCATAGCGGCAGATCACGGTCACATGTGTATTCTGTGACAATCGCCTTTCCGTTACGGGAGGAAACCCGGGCCCCGAACGGAATGAAACGCCTTTTCCGTCGGAATTTACTCCAATAACTCGCCCATCATACAAGGATTTCAGAGCCCTTGGCCGGTCCTGATAGGGCGAAACGAGAACTGTTCCATAGACACTCTGGCGGCATTCGCCTTGAGCGGTCACTAGGGGGTCTGCCGCTGACGCAGCGACCGATGAACGAGCGGTCGAGTTACTTGGGTGCGTAAGGTAATGGAACGTCTGCTGAGGAACCGGGCTTAGCGGGTGGCGCGCTTCCGCTACCCCTCAAACGCGCGCAAGCGGCATTCGTGCGCGCGTCGTCGGGGGAGCCATGAATGCAGGTGTATGAATCTGAAAGCGCGTCTTGGGCTGTTTGGGGAACGCCTGGCGATTGAAGATTGCTGGGACTCGCAGAGGAGGGTTGCACAGCAGAGGCTGTGGACGCTTTCGGCGGCTGGATCGTAGCAGTCACTGGTGCGACCGACAGCGTCGGCACCGATCGATCGGGTGGGTCACCTATTGAATAGAATACAAGGAAGCTGACCATGAGCGCGATCGATTGCGGACCTATGAGCCAGAAGACTTTCTTGGAAACTAGGTCGCCGGTGTCTTTGGCAAAGAAGAACGTAGGTTGGGCAAACCTCCGGAAGAGATCACCCCCCAACCAGATAAACGGGGCTAAAACGAAAAATAGAACGAGTTTCCCTAGGGCGTGTCGTCATTTAGGGGATTCCGCCGGATAGCAACTCTCGATTCATGGGGGTCAGCAAATTTGGAGCTGACCCTGATGCCCCCGAGACGATATGCCCTGCGCGACGATCAATGGGAACGG
>DASXCH010000026.1:0-7388 GCA_036491275.1 Caulobacteraceae bacterium | reverse complement strand
CCTCCCCCCGATCCGCCGCCGCCGGAAAAGCCGCCGCCGCCAAAACCGCCTCCGAAGCCGCCGCCGCCCCCCCAGCCGCCGCCACGCATGCCGCCGCCGAGGAACATCAGCGGCAGCAGCATGCCCATGCCGCCGCCGAAGCCACCGCGGCGGAAGATGCTGAAGAAGATGAAGATCAGAAAGATCAGCGGAACGATCCCGCCAATGGGATTGCCGTGGCGCATCGGCGCTTCATCCTGCTGCGCCGCCTGCTCGGCCGCCGCGGCTTTCTGTTCGGCCGTCGAGGGATCGGCCGACAGCTGCTGGATGAGTTCGTCGGTTCCCGCGACGATACCGCCCGGGATGTCGCCGGCGCGGAATTTGGGAAGCACGGCCTCCCGCAGGATCACGCCAGAAAGCGCGTCGGTGAGAATCCCCTCCAGCCCATAGCCGACCTCGATGCGAACCTTGTGTTCAGAGGGCACGATGATGAAGACGGCGCCGTTGTTGGTCTGTTTCTGGCCGATCCCCCAGGCGCGCAGCAGTCCCACGCCATAGTCGTCGATGTCCTGACCATTGAGGCTTGGCAGAGTGACCACCACCAGCTGGCGGCTGGTGGTCTGCTGAAGGGCCGCGAGCTTGGCGGCGAGCTGCGCCTGGACATCGGGAGACAGGACGTGGGCGTCGTCCACAACCCGGCCAGTCAGGGTCGGATACTGAACCGCCGCCCACGCGGGGGCGCAGAAGGCGATGACCAGTGCGAGGACCGGCGCGGCCAGCCCCGCCAGCCGCATCATGGCGCGGCCGTGTTGGACGCTGGGCTGGCCGCCGGCGGGGGCGATCCCGGCGCGGCGCCTGGCACGGAGGTGTCGAAATTCACTGTCGGGGCGGACTGGGCCCCGGCCGTCGCCGTGAACAAGGCCATCGGCTTGTGGTTGTGATAGAAAGTCGCCGCCCAGATGGACGTCGGCAACACCTGCAAGGTCGTGTTGTAGTCCTGGACCGCCGTGTTGTAGTCGCGCCGGGCGACCGCGATCCGATTCTCGGTGCCCTCCAGCTGATCCTGCAGGGCCAGGAAGTTCTGGTTGGACTTCAGGTCGGGATACCGCTCCTGGATCATCATCAGACGTCCGAGCACGCCGGATAGCCGATCCTGGGCCTGGGCGTATTGATTGAACGCCGCCTGGTTTGTCAGAGTCGAGGCGTCGACCTTGACCTGGGTGGCGCTGGCCCGGGCCTGGGTCACATCGACCAGCACCCTTTGCTCCTGGGCGGCGTAGCCTCTCACCGTGGCCACCAGGTTGGGGATCAGGTCGGCGCGGCGCTGATAGTCGTTCTGGACGTCGGCCCAGGCCGTCTGGGCGGCCACCTGCTTGCGCGGAATATCGTTGACGCCGCAGCCGGCGAGCGCCAGCGGCGCGATAAGCAGAATGGAGAGGCGCGCCAGGCGCCGCAGTGTCGTGGCCAAGGGGCCCTCCCTGTGTTCGCCGCGACCCGGCCGCGGACCGGTGGAAATCTAGGGGGCGGCGGCCGTCTGCGCCAGAGCCGCCCCCAGGGCAAGGGTTAGGTGGCGACGAGATTCTGCTCGTCCGCCTCGCCGGAGAGATCGTCGAACGAGCCGTGAGCCGAGGCATAGAGGGTGGCGTAGAGGCCGCCGCGTCGCATCAGGGCACGGTGGGGTCCCTGCTCGACGATCCGGCCGGCGCGGAGCACGACGATATCGTCGGCGTCACGCACGGTGGCCAGTCGATGGGCGATGACAAGGCATGTGCGGCCGGCGAAGAGCACCTTCAGCGCCTTCTGGATGGCCTGTTCGGTAAAGCTGTCGATGTTGGCCGTGGCTTCGTCGAGGATCAGGATCTTGGGATCGGCCACCAGGGCGCGGGCGAATGAGATCAGCTGGCGCTGGCCGACCGAAAGGTTGCGGCCGCGCTGGCCCAGCTGGGTGTCGTAGCCTTCAGGCAGGCGCATTATGAAGTCATGCGCCGACACCGCCTTTGCGGCCGCGACCACAGCCTCGCGCGTGGCGCCGTCGGTATTGTAGCGGATGTTGTCGTCGATGGTGCCGGAGAACAGGAAGGGCTCCTGCAGCACCATGCCGACGAAATGGCCGAGCGCGTCCAGGCTCACGTCGCGCACGTCGATCCCGCCCACGCGAACGGCGCCGGCGTCGACGTCGTAGAAGCGGTGAACGAGCGCGGCGATCGAGGTCTTGCCCGACCCGGTTGGCCCCACCAGCGCCACGACCTTGCGCGGCTCGATCTTCAGCGAAACGTCGTGCAGCACCGGCTGATCAGGCGCGTAGCCGAAGGTGACATGGTCGAGCTCGACGGTCGCTTCGGCCCCCTCCAGCGTCCGGGCCTCCGGCGCATCATGGATGGTGATCGGCACGTCCAGCACCTCGAAGATGCGGTGGCCGGCGGCCATGGCCCGCTGCATGACAGTGTACTGCATGGAAAGAAGCCGCACCGGCTCGAAGAACCGCTGCACGGACAGGATGAAGGTCACCAGAACGCCAACCTGGAGAGCACCGCCCAACACCGACTCGCCGCCGAAGACGACGATGGCCGCCATGGCGAAGCCGGTGAGGATGTCCACCGTCGGCGTCATGATCTGGGCCAGCCATGACGACTTCACCGCCGCCTCGAAATTCTCCCGAGCCTTCTCTTCGTAAAGCTCGAAGTTCAGGGCCTCCCGCCGCGATTCCTGGACCGTGCGCACGCCGTTGATGCTCTCGGCCAGCGCGCCGTTGGCGATAGAGGACGCGTCGCGGGCGCGCCGAAACGTATGCTTCGAAAACGGCAGCCAGATCGCCCGGACGAGAATGAGCGCCGGAATCGTGGCCAGGGTCATCAGGCCCAGCCGCCAGTCGAGCCACATCAGCACGCCGGCGTAGCCGAAAAGCGTCGTGAAATCGCCGAGCGCGCCTGTCGAGCTTTCGAGGAACTCCTGCAGCGCGTTCACGTCGCCCTGCAGGCGAGCCATGATCCGCCCGACGTGGGTCTTGTCCATGAAGGTCAGGGCCACGTCCTGGAAGTGCGCGAACATCGCCCGCCGCACATCGAAGATGACCCGCTGCGCCAAGCGCGAGGTCATCCACTGGTCGCAGAATCCGGCGACCGCGGTCACCGCGACCAGGGCCGCGAACAGGGCCATGCGCTGTTCCAGGATCCGCTCGTGGTGGGAGACCGCAGCGTTGACGATGGCGCCGATGGTCCACGGGATGGCGACCGAGCTCAGGGCCGAGATCAGGACGGCCGCCTGGGCGCCTAAGAGCAGCGCCCTGTGAGGGCGTACAAAGGCGAAGAACCGACGGATGATGCGGGTGTCGAACGCCATGAAGATCTCTTCGGCATCGATGGTCCCGAGATTGGCATTGCGGCGGGGGGCGTCGTCGGCGATGTCGGTCATGACGCCTTGGCCTCCTCGAGCTTGCGCCGCAGCCGGGAGTCGGCGATCGACAGGCCCTGCTCGGACCGCGTCTGCAAGGCATAGAGGTCGGCGTACTCGCCGCCCATGGCCAACAGCTCCTCATGCGCGCCGCGCTCGACGATGCGCCCCTCCTCCAGCACCAGTATCTCATCGGCGTGCATCAGCGAGGAAAGGCGATGGGCGATGATGATCGTCGCCTTGGCCGCCATGGCTTGGCTCAGCGCGTCGCGCACCTTCTTCTCGGTGACCGCGTCGATGGCTGCCGTGGAATCGTCGAAGATCATCACGCCGGGACCTGGGGTAACGCCACGGGCGATGGACATCCGCTGACGCTGGCCGCCGGAAAGGGCGACGCCCCGCTCGCCGACTCGCGTCGCGTAGGCCGCCGGCAGGGAGGCGACATAGTCATGAATCTGGGCGACGCGGGCGGCGCCCTCGATGCGCGCCTCCTCGGCCCACGGATCGGCGTAGGCGATGTTGTTGGTGACTGTCGAGTCGAACAGGAAAGCCTCCTGCTGGACAAGGCCGACGCAGAGACGCAGCGAGGCCAGCGAGACATGGCGGATATCCTGGCCGTCGAGCGTGATCCGTCCGCCGGTCACGTCGTAGAAACGGGGGATCAGGTTGGCCAGGGTCGATTTGCCAGAACCGGGCGGCCCGACAATGCCCAGGGTCTTGCCCGGCCGCACTTCGAAGGAGACATCGCGCAGCACCGGCTTGCCAGGATCATAGGCGAAGTCGACGTGCTCGAAGCGCAGCACTCCGTCCGTCACCACCAGATCCTTGGCGCCGGGCGCGTCGGCGATCGCCGGCTGCAGGTCGAGAATCTCGAACAGGCGTCCGCCGGATGAGGTCGCCCGGGCCGCCGAGGCAAAGATCATTGCGATCTGACGGATCGGCGACTGCAGCAGAGTCATGTAGGCCAGGAACTCGGTGAGCCGGCCGGCGGTCATCGTTCCCGCGGCTACGCGGTGTCCACCGACCCACAGGAGAGCGCCCATGGACGCGTAGAAGCTGAGCGTCATCACCGATACGGCGCGGTAGCGCAGCACGATACGCTGATAGGAATAGGCGAGGGCGGCGTTGGCGGCCACATCGAACTTGGCCAGCTCGAACGCCTTTGCGGCGAAGGCGCGGACGACGCGGATGCCCTGGAGGTTCTCCTCCATGGTGAGCGTCAATATGCTCATGAGCCGCTGGACTTTCAGCCAGGTCACCCTGAGCAGGAAGCCCATACGCGCAAGTGCGGCCCCCGCGACCGGGGTGAAAGCCAGGCCGATGGCCGCCATTGTCGGATCGGCAGCGATCATTCGCCAGGCGGCGATGGTGAGCAGCAACACCAGGGTCAGCGCCGTCATCATGCCGTTCTGGATGAATGCCCGGGCGCCCTCGAGATCGAGCATGCCGCGGGTGATGAGATCGCCGGAGTGGACGCGGTCATGGAAGCCGAAGGACAGCCGCTGGAGTTGCTGGAAGAAGTCGAGGCGGTAGCGATAGGCGACCTTCTGGCTCACCCACTCCGCCAGATAGTTGGCCGCTCCGGTGAAGAAGCCGCGCAGAAGCAGGACGGCGAAAACCAGGAGGGCGGTGGCCAGCAGTTCACGCCGGGCGAGCTCGGCGTGGGCCGTGTTCGGCGCCAGCCGCCGCGCCAGGTCCACCGCGCGCCCTAGCAGGCCCGGCAGCATGAGACTGGCGAGCGCCGCGCCCAAGGAAGCGGCGAAGGCCAGGGCTACGCGGCGCGGCGCCTGGACAAGCGCCGTCCCGACGATGCGGCGGATGACCTGCGGCATCGCCTTGACATCGACGCTCCCGAAGTCGGCGCCTTGCGGCCCACGTCCAACGCCGATCGTTGGCGCGCGCGGCTGTGCGACCGAAAAATCGGTCAATGGACGGATCCTTTGGAATGAATGAACGCCAATTGTGAACGCCGATAACCGCCTTGGCTAGGGCCCAGGCGCCACACCCAGGGCCACACCTCAGCTCCAGGCTGACTATTGCTTTGAGCCGCGCCCACAGCTAGGGTTTTGTTCCCGAAACGTTCTCGCGGAGGATCCGCCATGAGCGGCGAACTGGTATTCTACACCCATCCTCAGTCGCGCGGCCGCATCGCCCGCTGGATGCTGGAGGAGGTGGGCGCGCCCTACCGCACCGAGCTGTTGGAATACGGTGGCACGATGAAGTCGCCCGCTTATCTGGGGGTCAATCCCATGGGCAAGGTGCCAGCGATCCGTCACGGCGACACAGTGGTGACCGAGGCGGCAGCGATCTGCGCCTATCTCGCCGACGCGTTCCCCGAAGCTCAGTTGGCGCCACCCCACGGATCCAAGGCGCGCGGGCCATACTACCGATGGCTGTTCTTCGGCGCCGGACCGGTGGAGATGTCGATGATGACCAAGTTCATGGGCTTCGACACCACAGGCAAGGAGCTGCAGGTGGGCTTCGGCAGCGCCGACGCGGTGCGAGACGCGATCGAAGGTGCGCTGTCGGGGTCCGACTATTTGGCGGGCGACCAGTTCACGGCAGCCGATGTCTATCTCGGCTCCCACATCGGCTGGGGCATGCAATGGGGTTCTCTGGAAAAGCGACCCGCATTCGAGACCTATGTCGCGCGGATCAATGCCCGGCCGGCGGCGCAGCGGGCCAAGGTCATCGACGACGAGGCCGCCGCCTCGGTGGCCGCCCCGCCGGCCTCGTAAGGACTTGAGTTCGGCCGGCATTGTCTCGATCGAGGGTCTGACCAAGACCTACGCCTCGGGGTTGGTGGCGCTCAATGGCGTCGACCTGGTCATACGGGAAGGGGAGATCTTCGCCCTTCTCGGCCCCAACGGCGCGGGCAAGACGACCCTCATCAACATCGTCTGCGGCATCGTGCGACCCAGCGGCGGCAAGGTGGCCGTGGCTGGCCACGACATCGTCCGCAACTGGCGGCTTACACGCGGCGTCATCGGCCTGGTGCCGCAAGAGCTGACCACCGACGCCTTCGAGACTGTTTGGGCCACGGTCAACTTCAGCCGCGGCCTGTTCGGCAAGCCGCGCGACCCCACCTATCTCGAAAAGGTGCTGCGCGACCTCTCGCTCTGGGACCGCAAGGATTCGCCGATCATGTCACTTTCTGGCGGCATGAAGCGGAGGGTGATGATCGCCAAGGCCCTGTCTCACGAACCAAGCGTCCTTTTCCTCGACGAGCCCACCGCCGGGGTCGACGTTGAGCTGCGACGCGACATGTGGGCCATGGTCCGGGGCCTGCGCGAGCGGGGCGTGACCATCATCCTCACCACCCACTACATCGAGGAGGCCGAGGAAATGGCCGACCGGGTGGGCGTGATCAATCACGGCGAGCTGATCCTGGTCGAGGACAAGACCGCCCTGATGAGGAAGTTGGGCGGCAAGCAGCTCACGCTGCATCTCCAGGCGCCGCTGGACGCCATCCCAGCAAGTCTGGCGGCCTGGCCGCTGACGCTCGCCGACGAGGGGCGCACCCTGATCTATGATTTCGACGTCAAGGCCGAGGCCACCGGCATCGCCGCCCTGATGCGGCGCCTCGCCGAAGCCGGCGTCGACTTCGTCGATCTCGATACGCGTGAAAGCTCGCTCGAAGACATCTTCGTCAGCCTGGTCAGCCGCAAGGGAGAAGCCGCATGAACCTCTACGCGGTGCGCGCGATCTACGGCTTCGAGATGTCGCGCTGGTTTCGGACCCTCACCCAGTCGGTGCTTTCGCCGGTGATCTCCACGTCGCTCTATTTCGTCGTCTTCGGCTCGGCCATCGGCTCGCGTATGAAGGCGGTGGACGGGGTCACCTACGCCGCTTTCATCGTCCCGGGCCTGACCATGCTCTCCTTGCTGACCGAGAGCATCGGCAACGCCAGCTTCGGCATCCACATGCCCAAATGGTCCGGAACCATCTACGAGCTTCTCTCGGCGCCGGTGTCCTGGCTGGAAACGGTCATAGCCTATGTCGGCGCGGCGGCCAGCAAG
>DASXCH010000025.1:0-41155 GCA_036491275.1 Caulobacteraceae bacterium | reverse complement strand
CCGCGCAAGGGGTTGTCGCGGCTCCCCCGGACCTCCCTGGCGACGTTGCTCTCACGACGCCGGGGAGGGGGCATAACGCGGAGGTGGCGGCGACCATTGACGCGTTGAGGGCCGGCGGCCAGTCGGCCGAAGCCATAGCGGCGGGCCTGGAGCGCCACGGCCTAACCGCTCCACCGGCCGACACCCGCACCGACACTGAAAAGGAGTTCGACCTCGCCTTCGGACCGCCTCCCGAGCCGGGCGATTATCATCCCTCACTGTTCGGCCGCGCCGATGGGATCGACAACCTGGCTGCCTTCAATGCCGAGGTGCAAACTTCGCTCGCGGCCATGGGCATGGACCCGAGGGTGGGAGAGCATGTCGTCGAAAGATCGCTGGACCTTGGCCGCTGGTATGCAGCGGCCGGCGAAGCGGAGCGCCAGCTATGGGTTCGCGGCGAGCGCCACGACCTGGAACAGAAATTCGGGGAGGAGGGCGTGAAGCGCTACATCGAGCTGGCGGCGCGCGCCTTGGCCAGAGCCCCGGAACCATTCCGAGATCGCCTCTTGAATTCCGGCGCGGCGCATAGCGCCGAGATCATCCGGCTACTGGCTCTCAATGAGACCCGGCTAGCGCGGCGATCGGGTGAGTAATGGGGGAGGACGGTACCCTGGCGGGGACTGCATCGGTTTGAAATTCGGCGGAGTTGACGCCGACCTCGCGTGACGACCGGGTGCTCCTACATGCTTGGCGCAATTCGTGGCCGAAGAGCGGCTGATCGAGAGCCGATTTCAACTGAGGGAGCCCCCGGCGTGGCGTCCATTGCGCCCGCGTAGCGCGAGGATCATGCAGAATGAACCCGACGGAAACCGAGCCGACGTGGAGCTTCGTAGAATGTCCAATGTGCGCGGGAAGGCGTGGACCCGTTCAAAGGACGCAGCAGGCGGGCGACCGCCACCCTATCGAAAGGCCGCCGGTCTGCCCTACGTGTCGCGGCGACGGAAAAATTTGGCAACAGGCCAAGGGCGAGCGTGAGATTCGCTTGGGCGAGCCACACGTCGCGCCGCTTATGGACCTCGTGCAGGACCTACGATCTCACGGATACGATGTCCCGAACTTCGATCCCTATGACGGTGGAGTGAACGCGAAGGTACTGTTTCTCTCGGAAACGCCCGGTCCAATGGCGGTCGCCTCTAGCTATGTGTCGCGAGACAATCCCGACCCTTCAGCGAAGAACATGGGGAAAGCGCTCGATGCGGCGGGTTTTGCGCGATCCGATGTCGTCTTGTGGAACGTGGTCCCCTATTGCGTCAGCAGCGTGGACAAAAATCGCCATGCCACGGGCCAGCAAATCCGTGATGCCGCCGTCCATACACAGGCATTCATAAACAGATTGCCGAACCTCCGGGCGGTGGTGTTCTGCGGTCGGCAGGCTCAAAGGGCGATGGCGCATGTTCGATTGCCCGACGGCGTTCAGGCGCTTGCGACGTTTCACAGTGGTGCGCAATCGTTCAATCGGCCCCACTGCCGCGAACACATAATCGAGACTTGCAACAAGGCTCACGCGTTGGCGTCTTCGCCATCTCTCTGACAGCGCACAGCGCGAAGTGGGCTTGCACTTCTGACCGTACCGCGGGCGACCTTGGCTGTAGTCGTGAAGGCGGCCCCTAACCGCGCGGGTAAAACGCGCCAATGCTCATGTTTCAGATCGGCTTGGGGTCTGGAGGTGGCCTTTGCCACCGGCCGCGCGAGCCATTGAAAATCGCGAGATTGGCGCTCGCGTGAGGTGTGTCTGAGAAATCCGAGACCACAGCAAGGACGGTGACGCGAGAAAAATATGAATGCCCAATGGCCATGAACGAGCCCCGTACGAGCGTGTGGGTCTTCTAGACCCCCACTCTCCTACCTATGGAAAAGAGTGGCCCTCCTTCGGTCTCCTATGAAGTCTCCTATGGTCGCAAACCCCTCTGGCGCCTGGGATTGCCGCGCGCGCAATGTGGATCCTCCTACGACCTCCTATGAAACCCGCCAAAACGCGCCTCCTATCGGCGTCTCCTATGGAAAATCCCTAGGCCGCGTCCGCGCAACGATCCTGCCAAGTCACGGTATCACCCCGGTGTTCGGCCGGATGCATCACGAACGTTCCGAGGGAACCTTTCGCCTTGTCGGTGAGATTGCGCTTGATGTTGTCGGCATAGCAGTCTGGCCGCCCAGCCGCCTCGCGCATCAACGCAATCTCGGCAGCCAGCACGGGCGTCGCCACGATCTCGCCGCCGGCCACCGCTCCTAGGCGGCGGAGCGCTTGCTTGCACTCCTCCATGCTCACGCCGCTTGTCTCGGCGGGGAGGACAACCGTTCGGATACTTCGATACTCTTCGGGAGTGATCCGTCGCGGCACTGGGACGCCCTTCGCTCGCCCGACCTGAGCGCCGTTCAACCACCATTCGATCGTGTAGTGGACTGTAAACAGGGCGCGCCCATCTTTCATCTTTTTGACGATCAATTCGACCGTATCGACGCCCCGCCCGAGCTTCACCTCAAGGGCGAAATCGGCGTTTGCCGTGAACCCTGATGATCCTCGCGGCCCATGCGTCTCGTCCTTGCCAGTGTGGTGACAGAAGATCAGCGCCGCATCGAAGCGCCTGCGAAGCGACCCGACAGGCGTGTTGCCGGTCAGCCTCGACGCTGTGCTGGCGTCGTTTTCATTGAGGCCAGGTATCGCGGTGGCGAGCGTGTCCGTCAGGATGATATTTGGACGGAAATCCTTGTGCGCTTCGATCAGCGCGTCCACGTCCGCCGGCTCACTGAGATTGATCGTGCGATCGACCGTGATCCATTTTCCGGTGAGGACTTCAAGGGCGATCCCATGGGCGTCGCACAAGGCAGGAACGCGGGCTTTCTCGACGCCATGGCTTCCCTCGCCGGTGCAGAAGAGCACGCGTGCGCCGCGATCGAGTACGGCGTGCATGGCTTCAGCCATAACAATGGCGCTCTTGAACGCGCCAGACGGGCCATAGACGATACCGACGGACCCGCCGAGAAGCTTGGGAATGATGCCACGATCATCCCAATATTCGAGCGGCGGTAGCTTGGCCCCTTCCGCGGGGGTGCGGCCTTTGAACGACGCGACGCGCGCTTGCCACTCGTCGTTTGCCGCAAAGGGCGGCGCTCCCTCAGGTGCGAGCATGGACCGCACGTTCGGAGCCCCTAGCGCCGGAGCGGCGTCGCCGAACTTTTCCTGGAGGGTTTCCGTATCGACCGCGCATCCGATGTCGTTCTGGCGGTTTCGCTGGGCCGACCAGAGTATGGTTTCCATTTCGTCGTCTGGCCAGGGCGGCACACACGCCGCATTCCAAGGCGCGATCACTTCCCGCGCCGCAGCCCCGGACAGCCCGAAGTCGAACATTTCGGCCAGGAGGCGATACGTCCTATCGTTCCCGCCTTGGCCTTCAATGGCTACGTCTCCGGTCTTGATGTAGTGCGCGACACGGCTACGGGCGCGCGCCAGCGAGACCGGGTGATCTAGCGCCGTCCCCGGTATTGCTGACCTATGCTCTCTAAGTTTGAAGTGCGACGTGACCCACCCCGGCAAATCGGCACACGGGAGGTCACTTTTGACAGTGTACGGAGCGCCACTCACGGAGGAGGGGGGCACAAGCACGTACCCGCCGCGACCCCGCGTATCGACCCCGGCTCCGAGCTTAGACGCGGAAGAGGGGAGGCTTCCTCTGTAGTACAGATGCAACCCGCCTGAAGGCGTCCTGACGGCGTAAGTGGGCACGTCGCCGTGCTCCAGCTCCAAGCCTGTCCAGGTGTCTTCGTTGTCTATGTCGATGACGCACAGGCCAGCGGCCTCGGGGCTGAACGCTACGTTATAGTCGGCTTCGGCCCACCATAAATCGATCTGCTCAACGTCCGTGCTCGCGTTTTGAAAGCCGTGCTCAGTGGCCGGTCTCTTGTCGCCCGCAATACATGGAAAAATGGGGATGCCTTTTAGCGCCAGCTCGCGGGCTGCAAGATGTTTGGGGGTCCGCTCGGGAGCGTCATTATCGGTGGCAGATGCCGGCTTCTCACCGGCGGTCGTACTGGAGGTCATGGGGGTTGTCCTCGGTTGCGGGGTTGGTGCGGCTCCCAGGGGTCAACAACTTCCCAAGGGAGCCGCTATCCGACACCGTGACCGCCTCCAGGTCGGCCACGGGCCGAATGGTTGTTAGGCCGCTGCTTGATCGCGGGCGTCGATCCGCGCCGCCAGCCATGCTTCGACCTCGTCTTCGGCGAACCTCACGGCGGAATTCGGCGCGTGACCAAGTTTGATCGGCCGCGGGAACGCGCCATCGCGGCTAAGTCGCATCAAATGCTCGGGGTGAAATCCAAGCATCTTCGCGGTTTGTCTTTTTGTAATTAGGTTGCGCATTCTTCACCTCGTCTCAATAACGGGCGATATATGCTCACAAGTTCATGAATAAGTCAATTAGACTACAATTGAGAGGCCATTCTATAGAGCTTAGTTGTCATTTGTAGCCCCTTGCCTTCGCCTGTATCTGCGCAAGGTTTGCTTGACGGTCGCTTTTGGCTGGTTGAAGTCCTTTGCGACCTGTGCAGCGGCGTTCTCGAACCCTTCGCGCCTATACCGCTCATAGGCGCTCACGATGGCCGTAACCGGCACATCGGGCTTGCGCCCTGGCCCGAGGTTGTCGCGTATCCAGTCGCGCACCCGCTGGATCGGCACATAGTCAGGGTTCGGGTTGCGAGCTTTCCAAGCGGCAAACCAGTCGGGCCGATTTTTGCTCATGCCGCACCCCGCATCGGCCGCACGTTGCCGGCCGGCGCGTTCTCAGTGAGCGCGCTGCGGTAGCTCTCCCACGTCTCTTCACCCGCTTGGATCATTCGCCGAAACTCGTGCGTTTGGGCGGCTTCGGCCTCTGTCTCTGGCCGCAGGATGGTCGCCACCCGTTGCCACACTTTGCCGCCCTCGATGGCCAGGGTGAGGAGCCGAGCCCAAGCGACCAGCGCGCGCCGCCGCTCAAAAATCAGGTCGCCTCGGGTGTAGATTGCGGTGACGCCCTTATAGCCGGCGGTCGCGTGATTGAGCACCGAACCGACAACGTGCGGCGGTATGCCTAGCGCGTCTTCCATGTGTGTCGCCACGGTCCTGCGGAGGTCATGTATGCGCCATTGCGGTAACCCCTTGCCGGCCTTGGCTAGCTCCGCATCGATCGCGCGCTTGGCGTAGGCGTAGCCGGAAATCGGCCGCCCGTTGGTCGTGAACACATAGACCGGCGGCTTGCCGATCTTGGGTTGAGCTTCGATGATTTGAAGCGCCAACGGCGATAGGGGAACCAAGTGCGCGCGCTTCGCCTTGGTTTCCTCTGGCGTCAGGGTCCAGACCCGCTCTTTTTCCAGGTCTAGGCTCGCCCATGTTGCGCCGGCAACCTCGCCGCGCCGCTGGCCCGTCGCCAGCAGCAACTTAAACCAAGGTCCGAACGGGTGCCCGAGGCTATCGGCGGCTTTCCAAACCGCCGCGACCTCATCGAAATTCAGGAACCGGTCGCGCTTGATCTCGCCGCTCCGGGCCATTCCCTTGGCGATTGGCGAGGTGTCGATAAGGCCGCGCACGATGGCCCAATTGAATAGCTTACGGACGGCGGCCAGGACCCGGTTCGCATTGGCGGGACTTGTCGCGTCCTCCACCGCGTCCAGGATTGTGGCCACGTCGGAACGGGTGACGGCTGAAATCGGCTGCCCTTTCCAGTGCGGCGTCACCCAATGCGCCAGATAGGTCTCGGTCTGCTTCCATGTCCGATTTTTCTTGGCGTGCTTGTCGATGAAGGTCTCCGCTACGCGCTCCCATTGCAGGCGGTCGGCGATTGCCTCTTGATCCTTCCGGTCCGCACGCGGGTCCTTTCCGGCGCGAAGCTTCTTGAGCATATCGGACGCGGCAGTGCGCGCCTCTTCGATTTCCATGCCGTTGGCGTTGCCGATGGTGACGCGGATTGGGTTCGGTTGACCCTTTACGCGACCGCGCACCACGTAGGTTTTCGCGCCGGCTGGCGTGACCCTCACGGCGAGCGCAGGAACTATCTTGTCGAAAATTTCCACACGATTGCCACCCGTGGCCTGGATTTCCTGGACCATTTCATCGGTCAATTTGCGGCGCATTCGCACCTCCATTTTCGTGTCCCACGAGGAGCGGGGACACACTTGGGGACACGTATTCGGGCTAACGCACTTGTGTCCCCACGCGGGGTCAGATGGAGCTATGTTGAGACAATGTCAAGGAAACCAACGGGTACGTTGAAGAGCGTCACTCGACTTATGGCCCTGAATTGAGCGATGTTTGGGCTGGATACGGGACTTTTAATCGAGTGGTCGTGGGTTCGATCCCCACCCGGCCCACCATTCCGCCTTTCGCCCACCTTTCCTGTTGCTGCGTGGGCGGCCCAAATCCGTCGGAAAGTCAGGGCGCTTCCCTCAGCGCTCCCAACAGTATTGGCACGAGCAAATCGGCAATCTCTTCTTGTCCGACCGGTTCGGCCAGCAGGTCCTGTCGTACCTCGAGCTCGAGATAGTCCCATCCGTTTGAAACGGCATGCCGGGGTACAGTGTAGTCCGTCCCGTCCATTTGATAGGGCTCGTTGTCGCCCACTTGCGCCCGCCCGATTGCCGTTTGCAGCCGGGCCAAGACGGCGCCGCTGAACGGGCTTTGCCCAAGGTGCAACACGCCGAAGCGCCAAGGACGCGTGAAGCCGCCCAGGCTTTGGGCAAAGGAATGGAGCGCGAGAACGACCGTCTTCCGCGCGCCGTCCTTTCGCCGCGCGAGACAGGCCGCGATCGCTGTGTGGTAGGGATCGAAAATCTCGCCGCGGCGCCGCGCCACATCGTCCGTGGAGCGGCCCTGGTTACCGGGGATTTGGACGCCATCGCTCTCGGGCACAATGGAGTCTGGGCGCCCAGGATCGCGATTGCAGTCGATCACCAGACGTGAATACCGCTGAGCAATGAATACGGCGTCAAGCCGATCGCTCAGAAGCGCGCCCAGTGCGCCGGCGCCGATATCCCAGGCGATGTGCGTCTCGAGCGTAGAGGCGTCCAGCCCCAGCCCATCCAGGCGCTCCGGGATTTTGCGGCCCGCGTGATCGCCAAGGATCAGAATCGGAGACTGTCCGCCTGAATTTTGCACAGAACAGGCCGGCGGATCGTCCGCGCCTAGTAGCCGCATGGACGAGGCCGAGGAATCGGAGAAGCCTCCCATCATGCCGATCGTCTCCATTCGTCATCGGACCAGCTACCGGTATCGCAGGCCCGTCGGGTTTGGCGAGCACCGGATGATGCTCCGACCACTGGAGGCTCATGACCAGCGGCTGTTGTCGTTCGAACTCGAGGTGTCGCCACAACCCGCGTTGCTGCGCGAGGTCCACGACGCGACCGACGCCATCATGTCGTTGGCCCGTTTCGGTCGCCGGGCCACCGAGTTGACGATCGTGAGCCGAGCCACCGTCGAGCATACGCCGCGAAGTCCACTTGACCTCGTCGCGCCTGACGCCTTCGTCGGCGATGATCTTTATGATTCCGATGAACGGGTTGCGCTTTCGCATGCAATGCAGAGGCGGCCTCTGGATGACGGCGCGCTCGAGGCGTGGGCTCGCAGGTTCTTGCGCCCGGTCGGACGTACGCACGCGGCCACTTGGCTCGGCGACGTGACCAACGCCATTCGGTCGGAGCTGGACTATGAGGTGAGACTGAAGGGTGAGCCGCAGCACCCGCTCGCGACTCTGCAGCGCGGCAGAGGAAGTTGCCGCGACTTTGCGGTTCTGATGATCGAAGCGGCCCGCAGCCTTGGCTTCGCCGCAAAGTTTGCTACCGGCTACGTCTATGGTCCAACGTCGAGCCGGACGCGGGGCCACACCCATGCCTGGGCGCGCATCTATCTTCCGGGCGGTGGCTGGACAGATTACGATCCAACCAACGGGCTCATCGGAGGGGACAGCCTGATTCGCACCGCTGTCGGCGTCGATTCCAGTCTGACAGTGCCCCTACACGGCTCCTATCGCGGGCGGAGCAGCGACTTCCTGGCGATGGACGTCGAGATCGGCCTCGCCATCGAAGAAGCGCGGCAACCAGCCGAGCACCTGAGAGTTGGGGCAAGGGGTTAGCAGCGACGGTTAGATGCACATTAGAGCGGGATATCGGATCGCCTACGACTGCTCGGCGCCGACTCCGATGCTCATGATGGTGAATGTCCGACCGGAACGCAGGGCGGACCTTGAAACACCGGACACGCTCAGAACGTCGCCTGCGCTCGCCCATCGAATCTATCTCGATCCATTCGGCAACGTCTGCACGCGCCTTGTCGCGCCGCCAGGGCGCACCTCGTTCGAAACCGCTTTCGTCATTCATGACAGGGGCGATCCCGATCCATTTCTGCCGGCCGCCGAACAGGCGCCGATCGATGAGCTTCCCGACGAGGTCCTCCAATTCCTTCTTCCTTCGCGCTATTGCGATATGGAGCAGCTGAGTGACTTGGCCTGGAATAGATTCGGCTCCGTCGCGCCAGGCTGGGCGCGCGTACAGTCGATCGTCGATTATGTGCATGAGCGGATCGGCTTTGGTTATCAGCACGCACGCGCGACCCGGACAGCCTTCGAGGCCCATGAAGAGCGCGCCGGGGTTTGCCGCGACTATACCCATCTGGCGATCGCCCTCTGCCGGTGCGTCAACGTCCCGGCGCGCTATTGCACCGGCTACCTCGGAGACATCGGAATCGAACCGCTTCCGTCGCCGATGGACTTCAGCGCCTGGTTCGAGACGTGGCTCGGCGGGGCGTGGCGGACCTTTGACGCGCGTCACAATCGGCCGCGCATCGGGCGCGTGCTGATGGGAGTGGGACGCGACGCCGCCGACGTAGCCATAGCAACGACGTTCGGGCCGGCTACGCTCTCCTCTTTCGAGGTGTTCACGGACGAGGTGATCGCCGACGATTGACGGCTCCTGGCGGCTGCCGGCAGGCGCTGAAAGGGCCGCCTTGACCTTGCTGTCGGATCGGCGCTCCTTCGACTGATCGCTGTTAGGAACGAAGGAGGCGCGCATGGACGACGCAACCCTCGACATCCGAGAGGCCGCTCGCGCCCGCGCCTGGTCCGAACCGCTCGAGACCCTGAGCCCGGCCCAGGCCGAGCTGTTCGCCGCCGACGCCATGTGGCCCTTTTTCGAGCGGCTGCGGGCCGAAGATCCCGTGCATTGGACGCCGGAGAGCCCCTATGGGCCCTACTGGTCGCTCACCCTCTACAACGACATCATGGCCGTGGAGACCAACCACCAGGACTTCTCATCGGCCTCCGGCATCGTCCTGCAGAGTCTGAACCAGGCCGAGGAAGAAGGCCGACGCACGGCCAGGCCGAGCTTCATCTCCATGGATCCGCCGGAGCACGACAAGCAGCGCAAGACCGTCAGCCCCGTGGTGGCGCCGGCCAATCTGCAGAACCTGTCGCCCCTGATCCGAGCGCGCGCCGGAGCCATTCTCGACGCCCTGCCGATCGGCCAGAATTTCGACTGGGTCGACAAGGTCTCCAAGGAACTGACGGCGATGACCCTCGCCACCCTGTTCGGCTTTCCCTACGAGCAGCGACGCAAACTGACCTTCTGGTCGGACGTTTTCACAAACAGCGTTGGTCACGGGCCGGTGACCAGTTGGGAGCAGAAACAGGCCGAGATCGCCAACTGCTTCGCCGCCTTCGACGACCTGCGCGAGGCGCGGCTCAAGGCAGAGCCGACCTTCGACCTGGTCTCGATGCTGGTCCATGGCGAGGCGACCCGCGACCTCGACATCCACGCCTATCACGGCAACCTTGTGCTGCTGATCATCGGCGGCAACGACACGACCCGGAACACGATCTCGGGCTCGGTCTTTGCCTTGAACAAATTTCCGGATGAGTACGACAAGCTGCGCGCCAGGCCCGAGCTGATCCCCTCGATGGTCTCCGAGACCATCCGCTGGCAGACGCCGCTGGCCCATATGCGGCGAACGGCGCTCCGCGACGTGGAGTTTCGCGGCAAGACCATCCGCGCCGGCGACAAGGTGGTCATGTGGTACGTCTCGGGCAACCGCGACGAGACGGTTATCGATAACCCCAACGCCTACATCATCGACCGGCCACGACCGCGTCAGCACCTGTCGTTCGGCTTCGGCATCCACCGCTGCGTCGGCAACCGGCTGGCCGAGCTGCAGCTGGCCGTCATCTGGGAAGAGATCCTCGGGCGCTTTCCGGAAATCCGCCTGGCCGGCGAGCCCACCCGGACCTATTCGACCTTCATCAAGGGTTACGAGACCCTGCCGGTCATCATCCCACGGCGAAACTGACCGCGTCGGTGGCCGGAGCAACACCCGAATACCGCCTCGCGCCGGCGCGCGTAGGCGTTGCCCTGGTAGCCGGCGCGGCTCTAGCCACCAGCCTCAGTGCCGCTCAATGGCTGACCTACGCCGTTGACGCGTTCGGGCTGGATGCGGTCGTGGGATTCGCCCTGCGCGGCCTGTTGGTTGTCTTCCTCAACGGCTTCTTCTCCTGGTTCATGGGCCTCATTCTGATTGGCGGCCCGGCTTGGTGGCTGCTTCATCGACATGGATTTCGTGGCTGGCGTGCGGCAATCCTGACCGGAATGGTTCTCACCTTCGTCGCTATGCTTGTCCTCGCGATCCCGATTCCAGGACAAGGCCCGGGTTGGCCGCCATCGCGGGACGCAATCAAGGCCCCGCCAACTGGATCAGTGGTCGTGTACAAGATAACCCAACACGGCTGGGAGTTGATTGGCCTACGCGCGCTTCTGACCGCGTTCGTCGGCGGCGCGGTTGCTCTGCTGGTCTGGCGGGTCGCCTACCGCCGAGCCTGAACTCAGGGCGCGAAGCTGGAGCGGGCCTTCACGCCCCAGTGACCGTTCTCGCAGGTGACGACATAGATGGACTCGAAGCTGGCGATCACCGTGCCGTCGGCACGGTAGCGGGTGAAACGGGTGTCGATGTGCACCTTGTCGGGACCGGCGTGAATCACCTCGCGCCTGTCCCAGGTCGAGCGCCCCCATTCGCTGAGCGCGCCGCGAGAAAACATCTCGGGCTTGTGGTAGCCCCTTTCGAGAATCGCCAGGGTATTGGAGGCGAGCCGGACGCTGGGGAAATTGAAAGTCGCCTCGAAGGCGGCCAGATCGCGGGCGTTGAAGGCGGACATGAAGTCGTCGAGTACGCCCATGGCGGCGGCGATGGCCCCGGCCTCGTCGGGCATGTCAGGTTCCTACTGTTGCTGTTGGTGCTGGGCGATCAAGGACGGCGCGCCCGTTCGGCGCCGGGCGGTGATTAGCGTGGGTTCGTTGGCCCTTGCAATATCGACGCTCGGACTGGCGATCTTTCGCACGGCGACACCGACGGAAAGGCGGCTCTCCGCCTCGCCTCTAAACACGCCCTGAGACGGCGGCACGTCCGAATAGTCGCGGCCGAAGGCAACCGCTAAGTGGCGCTCGCCTGCGACCAGGTCATTGGTGGGATCGAAGCCGATCCAGCCGAGGGTCGGGAGGTAGGCCTCTATCCAAGCGTGTGTGGCGCCGGCTGTCGAGCGGTCGTGGGACGCCTGGTCAGTGTAGAGGTAACCTGAGACATACCGGGCGGGCACGCCAAAGCGCCGGCTGATTGCGACCATGATGTGAGCGAAGTCCTGGCACACGCCGCGTCCCTCGGTGAGTGCGTGATCGATTGGGCTGTCCGGCTCAGTCACCCCGCCTTCATAGCCGATCGCCTCATAGAGCCGGTGGTTGAGGTCGCGAAGCGCCGAAAGTGGATCGCGATCCTTTAGCTTCATAAGGTCCTGGGCGTCGATGAACGCCCGAAGCGCTCCGGTGTCCTCCACGAAGCCGTGCATGGCCAGGAAATCCCAGCATTCGCCGCGAACAGCATCGGTGGACAGCGCCCCCCATTCGTCCATGGAAAGCGCCGCAGGGAGGACAACACGTTCATGGGTCTTGACCACCGATCGGGCGGCAATGTCGAGCTGATTGTGGAGAGGAGGGAGGTCGAAGTGATGGACTACGTTTCCCCAGGAGTCAGCATAGCTGAGTATCTCGGCGTGCGGTTCGACATCGAGTTCGAAACTCACCGGACTCTGATCGTTGGTCCGGCGCGGCTGCATGCGCAGTTCGATGACGCTTTCCCGGACGGAACAGTCATAGCGGTACTCAGTGATATGTCGGACCTCGAGCAGCATCAGGCTGGCAGACGCTGGTCCAGCGGATAGGCGACGAATGTCTCGAAGATGGCGGTGTTGATCGCTGCGCATCCAGCCTGGACGCCCGCCAGCAACTCGTCGGCGCCGCCGCGTTCGATGGCATTGATATCGGCGTAGGCTAAGCGGGCGTTGAGGCGACCGGCAAGACGCAGCGGATCGTTTCGACTCCGTTCGCGACCGCTGGAGAATCGAGCGACATGCTCCTGGATTCGCTCGGTGGCGAACCGGATCGAACGCGGAAACTCCTCGTCGAACATCATGAATTCGAGGATTGAGCGTGCATTGATGTCCGCGGTGTAGACACGAAGGTATGGCTCGAGCGCGCAGCCCATGCGCAGTAAATTGACCAGGGCCACGTGGTCGTCCGAGCCCGTATCGCCGCCAAAACCCGCGGACAGCAGCTGGGCGATGAGCTGGGCGCGCTCGACGTAGACGCCGGCGAGCATGAATCGCCAGCCTTCCCCATGACTCATGGTGGCGTCGGCCGCGCCTTTGAACTGATGCAAGTCGGCAATGATGCGCCTTAGGAATTCGGGCGCATCGGCGGCGAAGGCTGTATCGGCGGCAACGCCCGTACTCCTGAGGTAAAGAAGGTTGAGCTGTTCCCAGGTCTCCGTGGTGATTTGTTCTCGCACCTGACGGGCGTTCTCACGCGCGGTGGCAAGCGATGAGACTACCGAGGCCGGATCATGGCGGTCGATGGCGAGGGTGCTGGCGGCCTCCAGCACCTCGCCGAAATCGGCGGCCGACCGCCCGCCAACTGCCGCCAGAGCGATGCGAGCGGCCTCCTCGGCCGCGTCGGTCTGGTCGAGCATGGCGTTCAGCATGACCCCCGCCAGGCGGGCGACGTGTTCGGCCCGTTCTGCATAGCGGCCGAGCCAGTAAAGGCTGTCGGCGACTCTCGCGAGCATCATGGGTCATCAACCTCGCCCCGATTGTCGGCCAATACCCAAGTGTCTTTGGAGCCGCCCCCTGGCTGGAGTTCACCACCAGCGAACCGCGCTCGAGTGCGACGCGGGTGAGAGCTCCCGGCGTTACCACGATCTTGTCGCCGCACAGGATGAATGGACGCAGGTCGACATGGCGAGATTCTATGTGGCCGTCGACGAGACACGGAACAGTGGAGAGCTGGATGGTCGGCTGTGCTATATAGTTTGCCGGATCAGCCTTAAGAACCTCGGCGAATTCCTGACGTTTCGCCGCCGAGGCGTGGGGTCCCATGAGCATGCCATAGCCGCCCGAGGCGCCCACGGCTTTGACCACCAGCTTGTCGAGATGGGCAAGAACATGGGCAAGCTGGGCCGGCTCGCGACACAGATAGGTCTCAACGTTGGGCAGGATGGCCTCCTCGTCGAGGTAGTAGCGGATGATCGCAGGCATGTAGGCGTAAACCGCCTTGTCGTCGGCCACGCCCGTGCCTGGCGCGTTGCAGATCATTACCTGTCCTGCGCGGTACGCGTTGAACAGCCCTGCGACGCCGAGCGAGGAATCGCGGCGGAAAGCGAGCGGATCGGTGAAATCGTCGTCCACCCGGCGATAGATCACATCCACCCGCCGAAGACCCTGTGTCGTGCGCATGTAAACACGGTTGTCGTGAACGGTGAGGTCGCGGCCCTCTACGAGCGGCACGCCCATCAGGCGCGCAAGATAGGCATGCTCATAATAGGCCGAGTTGTAGACACCGGGCGTCAGGACCACGACTTGGGGGTTCGGAAGGGTGTCGTCGGCCATACCGCGGAGCGTGGCGAGCAGCAGGTCAGGATATCGCTCCACTGGCCGGACGCGTGCTTCGCGGAAGGTGTGGGGGAAGGTCCGCCGCGCCGCGTCGCGATTGGCCAGCATGTAAGAGACGCCCGAAGGGACCCGCAGGTTGTCCTCGAGCACGAAGAAGCCGCCGTCGGGTCCGCGGATGAGGTCCGAGCCGCAGACGTTCACATAAGCTCTGTGGGGAACGTAGAGATGCCTCATCTGGCGGCGATAGGCTGGAGATCCAAGGATCAGGTCGCGAGGCACAACGCCGTCGGCGAGGATTCTCTGTTCGTCATAGATATCGGCCAGGAACAGGTTGACCGCGGTGATCCGTTGGGTGAGGCCGACCTCGATGTTGGACCATTCCGCAGCAGGGATAATCCGCGGGAAGAGGTCGGTGGGAATGATCCGCTCGGTTGTGCTTGCGGCGCCGTATACCGTGAAGGTGATGCCCTGCAGCAGGAACGAACGCTCCAGGGTCGTCTGGCGGTCCGCCAGAGCCTGTGCGCCAAGCGACCGGATGTCTTGGTCCAAAAGCTGGTAGTGATCGCGCGTAGCCCCGCCAGGGCCGAACATCTCGTCGTACGCCTCCCGTGGGACATGTGTCCTTTCACTGGGAGCGAGCGGCGCTTCCTTGATACCGGGGTTTGGCGTCGGCGCGGTCCTTTCCTTGCGCGAACCCCGATAATTCACGCACCGCCCTGAATCGCAAGCTCTGAACGCGACGCGCCGAAGGGCGCCTATAAATCGAGCATTCATCCCTGTTGGTGACACTGGGGGCGGCCTTGCTCTATGAAGGGCGGGGCGCTGCGGGATTTGTCGGATTGCAACGCTACGATCTCGTTCTGGCCCTCGCTGTCTCCTTGCTCGCCACCTCCATGGCATTCCCGGTTCGCGCCGCGACCGCGGCTGCCCAGCTTCAAGGCGAGATGGACAAGGCGTTGAGGGGCGAGATCGTTCGCGCCATCGGCGATGCGAGCAAGCCACCCGTATCCCGGGTCGAAGCCCGTCGCCGTGCGCGCGACGCCGCCGACGCGGCCACGGCTCTGCTGCGATCCGAAGGTTATTACGAAGCCCAGGTGACCCCCGATGTCAGCGATACCGATCCAGCGACGGCGACCGTTTCTGTCGCGCCGGGGCCGAGGTTCCTGCTCGCCGCGCCCGCGATCGAGTGGGTCGGCTCGCCGCCTCCTGCCGCCGCCCAGGCCGGCGCGAACAAGGCGATCGGCCTTTCGCCGGGTGAGCCCGGCCGGGCGATCGATATCCTGGCCGCGGAGGCGCGGGCCGTCGTGGCGCTCTCAACCCTCGGCTACGCTGACGCCGCCGCCGAGCCAAGGCAAGTGATTGTCGACCACGCAGACCGCACGGTCAGGCCCACCTTCCGCATTTTCGCCGGAGAGGTCGCACGCCTGGGCGAAGTCCGTCTGGAGCGTAAGGGCCACACCCGGCCGGGGTTCGTGCGCGGGCTCGCGCCCTGGAAACCGGGCGCGATCTATAGTCCGGCCAAGCTGGCGAGGCTCGAGCGGCGCCTGACCGACACGGGCGTCTTCGAGTCTGTCTCCGCCGCCCTGGCGCCGGTAAGCGAGACCCGGAACGGACTGCGACCGGTCGTCGTCAATCTGCTGGAACGCCCAAGGCGAACCATCGAGGTGGGCGCGGCCTATTCAACAACCGCCGGCGCCGGGTTCGATACGTCGGCGGCCATGGGCGGCTCGAGCTTCGGGACCTATTCGACGATCGAAGGCTCTGGCGTCGATGCCAAGTGGACCCACTACAACCTGCTGGGCTACGCCGACACGACGACCCTGACGGGGCGGCTGTATGACATCCAGCAAGTGCTGGATTTCGAGGTTGACCTGCCGGATTTCGGCCGGCCCGACCAGACCTTGAAGACCGGCGTGGATGTCCTCAATGAGCGCACGCCAGCCTATGACGATTCCGGCGGCGGGATCCGGGCCGCGATCCAGCGGCATTGGAGCAAGACCACCTTTCTCACACTGGGCGTCTATCTCGACTACGTCTCCCTGTCGGAGCGCGATGCGGTCAATCCGGAGTCAACGCCGGTGGGCGAGAAGCTCAACCTGCTGATTCCCACCGGCCTTGTGGCCTTCGCCATCGACCGATCGAACGACGTGCTGGATCCCACGCGGGGCTGGCGGGCTCAGATCCGGGCCGAGCCGACCCTTGTGACCGGCACGCGCTCTGTCGACTACGTCAAGCTGATCGGCCAGGTGACCGGCTATCTGCCGGTGACGGCGAACGACGCCACGGTTATCGCCGGCCGGCTCGAGATCGGATCGATCACAGGTGGGTCGATTCCAGCCGTGCCGGCTGATCGGCGTTTCTATTCGGGCGGCGGCGGATCGGTTCGCGGCTTCGCCTACCAGGCGGTTGGGCCGCGGCTGTCTGACAATACGCCCGAGGGCGGCCTCTCACTCGCCGAGGCGTCGGTTGAAGTGCGTCAAAGGATCAATGCGCAGTGGGGCCTCGCCGCTTTTGTCGATGCCGGCTCGGTCGGTCTTTCCGAGGCCCCCGACTTCAGCCATCCGGGCATCGGGGCCGGGGTCGGCGTGCGCTACAACCTGGGCTTTGGACCTTTGCGGTTCGACCTGGGGACGCCGCTCAATCCGCGGAAGGGCGATTCCCGCATCCAAGCCTACGTCAGCATCGGGCAGGCCTTCTGATGACGACGCTGGCCGTGGAGGGCAAGCCGCCGCGCCGCTGGCGCTGGCCCCTGATCGCATCGGTGGCGATCCTGGTCGTAGCCGCGCTCATCCGCCTGGGTCCGGCGACCGACGCCGGGCGCGCCCTGATCGAGCGGTCGCTCAACGGCCTCGACTTCGGATCCCTGGGCCGTCTCAGGGTCAGCGGTCTGACCGGGGACCCGTGGTCGCATCCCCGGATTGGCCGCCTGACCCTCACCGACCGGACCGGCGTGTGGCTGGAGGCGCGCGGCGTCGATTTCAATTGGCGGGCCTCCGATCTGTTCAGCCGTCGGTTGAGCGTCCGCCAGCTCGGCGCTCAGCAATTGATCCTCGATCACCGCCCGAATGCGCCGGCGGCGCGCGGCGCAGGAGGCCAGCTGCCAGTCTCGGTGAACATCCAGCACCTGACCGCGCGCGTGGAGATGAATCCGGCCTTTGCCGGCCGCCCGGGAGATTATGATCTTTCAGGATCGCTGGATCTGGAGCGCTCGGGCGCAGCGCGCTCGGTGTTGACGGCGGCGAGCCGGCTGCACGCGGGAGACCGTCTGGACGCCCATCTCGACTGGGAGAGCGACAAGTCCTTCGTCGTCACCGCCGACGCCCACGAGGCGCAAGGCGGGGCGATGGCCGGTTCCCTCGGTTTTGCGGCCGACCAACCGTTCCTGCTCAAGGTCAGGGCCAGGGGATCGCTTCATCAGGCCCAGGTGTTCGTCGACAGCCGCGTCGGCCGGATCGCGCCTTTCCAGGCGCAGGGGTCATGGACGCCCACCGGCGGCGAAGTTCACGGCGTCATCGAACTGGCGTCGTCGTCCCTGCTTTCCAGCTATCGGGACATGGCCGGCCCCGAGGCGCGTTTCACGGTCGTCGGACGTCGGGCGGCGGATGGGCTCCCCGATCTCACGATCTCGGCGAATTCCGACAACATCAATCTCATCGCTCATGGCGAAGCCGACGCCGGCGCTATGACCACCGGACCCAAAGGCATGGCGATCGATCTGCGCATCGCTCACGCCGATCGATTGACGAAATTTCCCGCTGTGGGCGCCGCGGCCTTCGAGGGGACGCTGAGCGCCGATCGCAACCATTGGCGTCTGGCTGGAGCGGGCGCCGCGACCAGTGTCTCGGAGGCCGGTTACACCCTGGCGCGGGTCGCAGGTCCCCTGAGCCTGGAGCCCAGAGGAAAGGATCTCGTCATCATCACGGCGCCCGCCGGCGATGGAGGCGCCGGCCAAGGTCTGCTCGCCGCTCTGCTTGGCGCGCGCCCCAGAGCCTCGGCGGAGATCACGCGCCTGGCCGACGGGCGCCTGTTGATGGAGCAGCTCACCATCGACGGCGTCGGCCTCAAGGCCCAGGGGCAGGGACAAAGGGGACTGCTGGGAGGCCTGACGTTCAATGGCACGGCCAGCTTCTCGAACCTCGCTTTGGCCCACCGCGGCGCCACCGGCGTGGTCGACTTCTCATGGACGGCGAGCCAGTCGGGCGCGAATCCCTGGCTTTTCTCCGCCGATTCCCACGGCCGGAACCTGGCCAGCGGCATGGACGACGTCGACCGCCTGCTGGGCCGCTCGCCCCATCTTGTTGGCCATGCTTCCTGGGCCGGAAACGTCCTGACCATCTCCGATTCAACTGTGACCGGCGTCGGCGGCCAGGTCAGCGGAAAGGGGACCCTCGGCGGAGACGGCGCACTCGGTCTCAAGCTCTTGTGGACCGCCAAGGGTCCGCTGGACCTGGGGCCCATGGAGGTCGCCGGCGCGGCCAAGGGAACAGGCGGCTTGACCGGTTCGCTCACCGACCCGCGACTCGATCTCCTGGCCGACCTTGGCGCGGTCAATGCGCCAGGCCTGGCGCTGGCCAACGCCCACCTGGCGCTGACCTTCCAGCACGCCGCCAACGGCGGCGATGGCCGCTTCGCGCTCAACGCAACCAGCGTCTATGGCCCGGCCGCCGCCGAAAGCGAGTTCCGTTTCGCCGGCGACGGCCTCGACCTGACCCATCTGGGATTGACGGCCGGCGGCCTCATCGCCCGCGGCGACCTGGCGCTTCGCCGAGGGGAACCCTCCAGCGCAGACCTGACGCTCACCCTGGGACCAGGCGCGTGGCTCACCGCAGGCCATGCCCAGGGACGGGTCAAGATCGTCGATGCGCCAGGCGGTGCGCGTGCAGACATTTCGCTCGAAGGCGGGGAGGCGATCTTCGAGGGCGTCGAGGTCAAGGCGCTCAAGTTCGCGGCCAGCGGGCCCTTCGCCCGCCTGCCCTACAAGATCGCCGCCAACGGTCCTTCGGCCGCCGGCCCATGGCGCGTAAGCGGCGCCGGCGAGATCGCCGAAACGGGGGGAGAGCGGACGGCCAGCTTCGCCGGTCTCGCCCACTTGCGGCGATCCGATTTTCGCACCCTGACCCCGGCGGAATTGCGTTTCGGCGACAAGGGTCTGGCGGCTCACGCGGAGGTGAGCGTCGGCTCCGGCCATGCCCTGGTCGACTTCTCCAACGCCGGCGGCGAGGCCAGCCTCAAGGCGAGTCTCGCCGACATCGACATGGCGCTGCTCGATAACGACTACGTCGGCAAGCTGTCCGGCCAGCTCTCGCTCGCCGGGCGGGGACACAGCCTCGAAGGCGGCCTCGACGCGAGGCTTTCCGGCGCCGGCGGGCGGGATCTGCGCGGCGCGCCACCTGTGAATGGAGAGGTGATCGCCAGGCTGCAGGGCGGGGCGATGAACGTGCGCTTCGATCTCGGCAACAACGCCGGATTGAAAGCCAATGGCGATGTTTCCGTGCCGGTCACCGCCACGGCCGATCCGTTCGCCATCAAGGTGGAATACCGGCGTCCGCTGGCCGGCCGCTTCGCCATTCACGGCGAGATCAAGCCGGTCTGGGATCTGGTCATGACCGGCGCCGAGAATCTGTCGGGACAGGTGAATGCTGATGTCACGCTTGGCGGAACGCTCGCCGATCCGAGCATGATCGGCCAGGTGGCGATCGACGGCGGCCGGCTCCAGGATCAGGACACCGGCTTCGCCCTGCAGAACGTGACCCTGAGGGCCGCACTCGCCGGCAACGCGATCGACGTCAGCCGGTTCACCGCGGTCGACGGCGCAAAGGGCCGGATCTCGGGGTCAGGCCGCGCCAATCTGGCGCGCGACGGCGTATCCAGCTTCCGCGCCGATCTGACAGGCTTTCGTCTGATCGACACCGATCTTGCGCGCGCGACCGCCTCCGGGCCGCTCACGATCGACCGGGAGGCCGATGGCAAGGTGCGGATCGTCGGCACGCTCGCGCTCGACGACGCCCAGGTCTCGCCCAATCCGCCTCAGGCCAGTGGCGTGACGCCCATGGACGTCGTGGAAATCCACCGGCCGAACGAGCTCGACGATGAGCCGGCCGTGAACACCAAGGTCACGCAACGCGAAGCACCGATCGGCCTTGATGTCACCCTCCGGGCGCCAGGACGGGTGTACCTCAAGGGCCGAGGCCTCAATATGGAGATGTCGTTCGACGCGCACGTCGCAGGCAGCGTCGCCGAGCCCGTGCTGACCGGCAATGCACGTGTGGTGCGCGGCGACTACAATTTTGCCGGCCAGCGGTTCCTGCTCGACGACCGCAGCGTGGTCTATCTGGCCTCGACTCCGCAGGCGATGAGACTGGACCTCACCGCCACGCGCGAGGACCCAAGCTTGACTGCGACCATCAAGATCTCAGGCACGGCGGCCAAGCCGGTGATCGCCCTTTCCTCAAGCCCGGCCCTGCCGCAGGACGAAATCCTTTCGCAGGTGCTGTTCGGGGCTTCGGCCTCGCAGCTCTCCGGGCTCGAGGCGGCCCAACTCGCATCGGCCGTGGCCGGGCTCTCGGGCGGCGGCGGTTTCGATCTGATCGGGGGTTTGAGAAGCCTGGCCCACCTTGACCGCCTGGCCATCGCCGACTCGACGGTCACGGGGACCACGGTCTCCGGCGGCAAGTACATCACCGATCGGCTCTACCTGCAGCTAACTGGTGGCGGTCGCGAAGGTCAGCAGGCGCAACTCGAGTGGCGCGTACGCAAACGACTATCGCTTGTAGGAAAGCTCGGCAGCCAGGGCGATTCCCAAATCGCCATCCGCTGGCGCCGCAGCTATTGAACCTAGTCCGTAGCGCGTAACGCGTTCCTGCCGGGTGACGCGTTCCTAGTGGGTCACGCGTTCCTAGTGGGTTACTCTGGGCCGCATCTGATATTGGCCGGCCGCGAAATTCTCGAACATGATCCCAGTATTGGGGTGTCCAATCGGCTCGCCGCTTTCGTCGGCAAGCAGGTTTTGCTCCGACACATAGGCGACGTAGGTCGACTGATCATTCTCCGCCAGTAGGTGATAGAACGGTTGATCCTTGGGCGGCCGGACCTCGGCGGGGATGGCCAGCCACCACTCTTCCGTGTTGGCGAAGACCGGATCCACGTCATAGATCACGCCGCGAAACGAGAAGACGCGGTGCTTCACGATCTGGCCGATTCCGAACTTGGCGATGCGCATGTTCATACTCGAAACGTTACACACAGGTGTTGAATGGAACCTGAACTGGATGCCACATCGACTGGCGACGGCAAAGCCTGGCGGGCTGCGACCGAATCGCGCGCATGTTTCTCAGCGGTTTGAGCGCGGGCGCGCTTCGAAGCGCGCAAAGTTCAGAGAATCTTTACAGATTTTGGAAATTCCCGCGGCCAGCGCCATTACGTCACTCGCCCGATTGTTCTAGAGTCCGCGACGAAAAGACGCGCCTTATCTGTCTGAGCGGGCGCCCTCCCGATGCGATTTGGTCATGGCGATGAACGATGCGCCCGCCGCCGCGGCGAGAGCGCGCCGCGCGATTCCCGGCGACGGCGAGATATGCGCGGCGCTCGATCTTGGCACCAACAACTGCCGCCTGCTGCTGGCGACGCCTCGGGGCCGCGGATTCCGCGTTGTCGACTCCTATTCGCGCATCGTTCGTCTTGGCGAAGGGCTTTCGCAAAGCGGGCGTCTTGCGCCCGCGGCCATGGACCGGGCCCTGGCGGCGCTCTCGACATGCGCCGACAAGATCGCACAGCGCGGCGCGGCGCGGGTGAGTGCGGTCGCCACCGAGGCCTGCCGCACCGCGGCCAATGGCGCAGCGTTCCTGGCCGAGGCGGAGGTGAGAACCGGGTTGCGCCTGACCGTCATCAGCCCGAAGGAAGAGGCGAGGCTGGCGGTGGCTGGCTGCCTCAACCTCGTCGATCCGAAGGCCAAGGCGGCGCTGATCCTGGATGTCGGCGGCGGATCGACCGAAATCTCCTGGCTCGATCTTCGGCGCGGCAGGCTCGAACTCAACCCAAGACATCGCGATTTCTGGCGTCCGCCTTTGACCGCCTGGCAGTCCATGCGGCTGGGCGTCGTGACCCTGGCCGAACGCTTTCCAACCACGCCGGATCCTGAGATGTCCGTCTATCGTCAGATGGTGGAGACGGTGAAGGCCGAAGTCGCGCGCTCAACCGGCGCGGACGCCCTGCGAGAGGTCTTTGAAGCCGGCGACGGCCACCTCGTCGGAACGTCCGGCGCCATAACCAGTCTCGCCGGGCTGCACCTGCGGCTGCCACGCTACAATCGCGCCATGGTGGATGGCCTTTGGATGACGCGGGCCGACTGCGAGGCGACGGCTGCCCAGCTCGCGCGGCTGACGGTGGCCGAGCGCGCCACAGAGCCCTGCATCGGGCCGGACCGGGCCGATCTGGTTCTGGCCGGGGCGGCCATCCTGCAGGCTATTCAGGAAATCTGGCCGTGCGCGCGCGTCCGTGTCGCCGATCGCGGCCTGCGCGAGGGCCTGCTGCTCTCTCTGATGGCCAGGAACGAGCCGTGGCGAGAGGCGGGTGGCCAGGATCACAGGGCGAGGGTATGAACGAGCCGCCGAAGCGTCGGATGGTGCGTCCGCCCGTCGCCGGCGCCGTGCGGGCGAAAGCGGCCAGGCTGAAGTCCGGGAAAACGCGCAGCGCCTCGTCGCGGGCGTGGCTGGAGCGACAGATTTCCGACCCGTTCGCGGCCGAAGCCCGCGCCCAAGGCTTCCGATCGCGCGCCGCTTTCAAGCTTGCCGAGATCGACGATCGCTTTCGTGTGATCCGTCGCGGCGTGCGGGTGATCGACCTCGGCTGCGCGCCAGGGGGCTGGATGCAAGTGGCCCTCGAGCGCGGCGCCGGCCAGGTTGTGGGCGTCGATCTGCTGACGATCGACCCGATCCCGCCGGCCGAGATCCTGCTAGGCGACTTCACCGAGGAGGGCATGGCTGAGCGGCTGATTGCGGCGCTGAGCGGGGCCCCGGACCTCATTCTTTCGGACATGGCGCCCAACACCACCGGCCACCAGCGCACCGATCACCTGCGCATCGTCGCGCTCCTCGAGGCGGCGACGGATTTCGCCATCACCACGCTGAAGCCAGGCGGGGCCTTCCTCGCCAAGGCTTTCCAGGGCGGCGAAACCCAGGCGCTGAACGCGAGATTGAAGGGGGCTTTCGCCGAGGTCCGTCACGTCAAGCCCAAGGCGAGCCGGGCCGAGAGTTCTGAGCTCTATCTGCTGGCGCGCGGTCTGCGCCGCTAGGCCCTCGCTTCCTCAGCTTGGCGTGCAGTGGCGGAAATTGAACTGCGACTTGATGTTCATCAGGTCGATCGTGGCCGTGAAGCTGAAGGCGAGCCTCGCCTTGACCGTGCGGACCTTGGGCTTGCCCTGCGGCAAGGGTGTTCCGCCCGCCGTCACCATCATCGCCGGCGGCCGGTATTTCGACTTCATGCCCAGGAACGTGCCGGTGATCTCGTCGACCATGTCGCCGTTCTGGAAATCGATGGTCACGGCCGCCGGATCATAGAGCGTCATATTGGCGACGTCGGAGTAGCGGTTCTCGCAGGTGACCAGCGCCTGATAGATCGCCTGGGTGGCGTCGGCCGCCGAGCGGAACTGCTTGAGGATCAGCAGCTCGAGGGTCTCGGGAAACTTCCCCTCGGCCAGGCTGGCGAGATCGGGGATCGCCGCCTCCAGCGTGGCGATCACCTTGGCCAGCTTGCCTTCCAGCGCCTCCTGGCCTGCGGCCGCGTCCAGCGGCGCGCCGCGGTCGACATAGGCGAACGGCCACATGGCCTGGGCCGAATTGGGCGCGAACTCCTTCCAGCTTGGCAGCGAGACGCTGAAGGTGAAGCCGCGAGGCTGCCTGGGCAGTTGCAGTACGATCTGGCCGTACAGCGTTTCCAGGCCCAGGATCTCGCGGCCGCTGAAGGCGGAGGTGGCATTGTTGGTGATGATGAACGGCTGCACCCACTGGATCACTGGATCGACGAGCAGGTTGGCGCGTGTCACCTGAAAGCGGTGTACGGGCACGGCGACGAAGAATTCGGTCTGCGTGAGGTGATCCCATTCGGAGGCCTTCACGCCCAGAGACTGAGCCGTCTTCCAGTCGAGGCTGCAGAGTCGCGGATAGGTCGTGTGCGAAAGCAGGCCGAAGGGCGCCTCGGTGATCGGCCGGTAATGGAATCCCCGCTGCTGCGGGTCGCCGAGATTGAGGTAGGTGTCGCAATAGGTCTGGATGGCCTTGGAGTCGATGTCGAACAAGAAGCCGTGCACCACCGACTCCTTGGAGTGATAGGGCGGCAGCAGCTGGTGGGTCGAGACGGACTCAATGAACCGGGTCATGAAGCGGACTCATTGGAGCGTTGCGGATCGACGCCCGTGGCGTTGATCAGCCCCCACCAAGGTCGCAGCCAAGGCGACAGCATGCCCGCTCCACCCTCGTCGACAGCGTCGCACTCATCGCCCTCAACCGGGAAGGTGTGGAGCGTCGACATCTCGTCGAAGTCGAGGTTGGCCGTGAATCCGAACGCCGCATGGGCCGCGATTCCGACCTTTGTGTTGGCCGCCGCCGGATCGGGCGTGCTCGGCAAGAAGATCTTGGCGATCTCGGCGAAGCTGCCGCTGGTGTCGAGCGTGATCGCCACGTCCTGTTCGTTATAGAGGGTGAGATTGGCGATGTCGTAATAGCGGCTGCGCGCGCCCACGAGCGCCTGATAGATCGCCCGATGAGGATCCGCGGCGTCGCGGAACTGCTTGAGGGCCACCAGCCGCATAGGCGTTGGGATGACGCCATTGCTCACGGTCACCAGACCGTCGAAGGCGTCAGCGACGGCTTGAAAGGATTTGAGGACGATGGGGCTCTCGAGCATCGTCCAGGCCGAGGTGACGTCGCTCTTGCGCCCCACGCCTGGCAGCGGCGAACCGGTGGAGACGGACAGCACCTGACGCATCTCTTGCATGGCGTCGGGATCCAGCGAGGCCCATCCGGGGATGGAGACCTTGGTCGAAAAGCCGTTCGGAAAGTCGCCCGAGCCGAGGTCGATCCATCCCCACAGCTTTTCCAGCCCGAGGATCTCGCGGCCGCTGAAGGCCGAGGTGGTGTTGTCGACGACGATGAACGGGAGGGCCCATTCCACGGCCGCGGTCGTCAGAATGGTTTTCGCCGTCGTCCCATGGCGAAACAGCGGCACGGACAGGAACACCTCGTTCTGGCTACAATAGCCGCGGTCCGCGAACGGAAGCTCGTCATAGCCAAGCTCGGTCCGGTTGGTGTTGATCATCATCGGATACTGAATGACCATCAGCAGGGCATAGGGCCACGCCGCCATTGGCCGGTAGACAAACGCCCGCTCCTTCTCGTCGCCCAGGTTGAGAAAGGTGTCGCAATAGGCCTGCACGGCGTCCATGCGGATGTCGATGACGAAGGCGTGCGCCGTCACCCCAGGAAAATGATACGGCGGCGGAGTCTGCTGGTTGGCTACCGACTGAACGAACTGCGCCATCTCTCTTTTTCCTCTGTCATCTGACGAACTTAGTCAGGTAACGGACGGCTCTAGCTCGGCACAGCCGAGGTCAAGGATGAACCGGCTACCATAGAGCGACGCCGGCGTGCGGAAGCCAGGCAAAACATCTCCGGCCAGGATCCGTCCCGCCATCGCGCAGGCGGTGACGAGGCTCACGGCGTAGCCGTCGCCGGCGCGCATTCGGAACGTCGTCGCGCGCCGCCAGCGGTCGACCGCCTCGACCACCAGGACGAAACCGTTTCGCCTGGACCTTAGAAGCGGCCTTTCCGGCCAGGCGAAGGTCATGGCGTTGGAAAGCGCCTGTTTCGTGCGCCCGCCGAGCCATGCGTCGGCGGATGCCGACATTCGGTGTGCCACACGCTGCACCCAGTCGCTCTCGGCATAGGTCTCAATATTGCCGATTCCGGTGGTGAATTCGCCCGTGACGATGTCCGGCCAACACACCGCGGTCGTCTCGCGCGCGCCCTCGCCGAAGTCGATGTCGCGGGCCAGGCGGCCGGCGGGTGCGGGCGCCAGGGCTCCATCGCGGCGGACCAAGATGTTCGGCCCGATCAAGGGGGAGAGGCTGCGGATCGTCGCCCGACTCACTGCCTCCGGACGTGAAACCGCCAGTCGCAACTTCACCGCGTCCGGCCGCGCCTCGGCCGCGAGGGCCAGAAGGCAGTCGGAGGCCACAAGGGTGAAGCCGGCGCCGGGCGCCAGCATCACGCCCGCCTTCGAGGCGGCGTCGGAGGCCGCCATTGCGTCGGCGAAGACCGGCCACTCGCCGGTCAGGTCCAGATAGTGGGTTCGCGTGCGGATGCAGGCGGACATCATCGGCAACGCGGTGTCGACGAACGGCCCTGCCGCGTGCAGGACCAGGTCAATGTCTTCGTGCGCCTCGTCGATCAGGCTCTGGTCGGTCAACGCAAACGCCCGCCACGGCAGGCCAAGCAAGTCAGCCACGGCCCGGGTTCGCGCGGCGTCACGCCCGGCCGCCACCACGTCCACGCCCCCTTCGGCGAGACGTGCGGCAATCTCGCGCCCGACCCGGCCGGTCACGCCATAGACAAGGACGCGCCCGCTCATGGCCGGGTGAACACCCAGGTCGGCAGGGCGGCGATGAACGACTTGTCCCGCGACGGCGGCAGATGGCCGTAGGCGGCGGTGAACTCGTGCAGGGCCGCGCCTGCCATGGCCTGGGCCATGGTCCGGCCGTACTCGAGGGAACCCTGGCGGCGGATCAGCGCCGCCACCCAGCGCACCTCTTCATCCGTCCGCTCCTCGCGCCGCAGCCGAAGGAATCCGTCCAGCGTCCGCCGGTCGGCCGCGCTTGCCGATCGTCGGGCGTGGATCAGCATCAGAGTCCGCTTGGCTTCGTAGAGGTCTCCGTTAAGTTCCTTGCCGTAGGTGACGCTGGCCTCCAGGTTCCTGAGGTCGTCTTCGATCTGGAAGGCGGCCCCGAGGAAGAATCCGAAGCGCACCACGCTGGCCGGGTCAGCCTCGCCCCGCGAACCGATGAGAAGCCCCATCTGCGCCGGCCAAATGGTCGCCAGCCAGGCGGTCTTCTTCAGCACCATGGTCAAATAATCCGCTTCGCCCAACTCCACCTCGGCGCGCTCCCGCCAGCCGAGTTCCAGCGCCTGGCCTTCCGCGGTCTCGCGGGCCATCGACTGGGTGACGTCCAGGATGCGCTCGCCAAGGCCGGACGACAGCGGGCGGACCCCATCCAGCAGTGGTCGCATCGCCAGCAGTATCAGGGCGTCGCCGGCGTTGATGGCCAGGGGCGCGCCGTGGAGCTTGTGCAGAGCCGGGCGCCCGCGCCTCAGTTCGCTGCCGTCCTGGATGTCGTCGTGGATCAGAAGGCCGTTGTGCAGGATCTCGATTGCCGCGGCGCAGCTGACGGCGTCGGCGATGCGGCCGCCGAAGGCGCGGGCGTTGGCGATGCAGATCGTCGGCCGCATCATCTTGCCGCCGCGCGCCGGATAGTCGGCGATCAGCTCGTCCAGGAACGGTGCGCGGGCCTCGCGGGGGAGATAATTCCAAATAGCGCCGCGGGTGGCTGCGCCGCACTCGGTCATGATCGACTGCACCAGACTGGCGACGTCCTCGCCGTCGCGCCCGGCCGGCGCCTCGATCAAGCGCCGACCTGGATGGTCAGAATCCCGAGCGCCAGGTTGGTCTCGGCGCTGACCACGGCCCCGCTGTACAGCCCTGGCGGCTGGCCTTTCGGGATCGGGATGTCCGCGACCACGCCGAACCCGTCCCTGGACGGCCTGAAGGTGATCCCCGTGATCGCCGGCGCCTCTCCGGCGAGCGTCGTGAGGCCGGAAATCTTGAGTGTGGTCGGGGAGGGCGAGCGCATCAGCCAGGAGGTCAGCAGGGCGCCGTCGACATCGCCGGAAAAAGTGCCGGTAAGCGGAACGAAGGGCGCTGGCGGGCTGGCGGCGGTCATTATGGCGGCGCCTGTCACCGGAATCTTGCCGCCGTTCGAAGCCCGGGCCCCGGCGGCTGCGGTCCCGGCAGCCTGAGCGCCGCCCGTCTGGGTTCCGGGCGGCGAGGCAGGAGTGGTCTTGGAATCGCTGGCCGCGATGTCGGCCACGACGCGGCGCGCCACGTCCAGAAGCGCCGGATCCTGCATCACCCGTTCCAGCAGGTCGAAGGCGGTCAGGGAGAGATCGCGGCCCAGCCGCATCATCCGCTGGGTCAGTTCATTGAGGTCGGAGGGCACATTGCGAACGCTGTAGGCGCCGACCCGGAACTGTTTGGCGGCGACCCGGCCCTGTTCGAGGTTTTGGGCCAACACGTGATAACCCAGGCGCACCGTATCAGAAAGGGCGTCGGAAATGGCCTCCTCCACATCGGAGACCGCTCCTTCGATCGTCGATCCGTCCACCGCCTGGCCGCCGTTGACCTTTTTCGCGGTCTTGGCCGACGTCGCTGCGCGGTTCGAACGGGTCCGCTGAGGCGGCGTGCGTGTCTTGCGCTCGGTCATGCTGTCAGCTCCGTTGCTGCCGGATCGGATCGAACTCGCCGTCACGGGTGGTCATAGGCCGTGATCTCCTCGAGCGCCGGGCTTCCGGACAGGGCATGGGCGGCAAGCCGCCCGGACATGACCGCCGCCTCGACGCAGCCGGTGTTGAAGCCGCACTCGGTCCAATCGCCAGCCAAGGTCAGATTGTCATAGGTCATGTCCAACGGCGAGATGCGATAACGTGTGCTGCCGGGCGTGTTGAGAACATAGCGCTCACTCGGATTGATATTCGCCCGCCAGTACTGGCTGTCGAAGGAGCCGGCGGCGGCCGGCGCGCGGCCTCCGGCGGGATCGGCCAGCAACGACCAACGGAACCGTCCCCGGCTGTCATAGGCGCCGGGCCAAACCGCCTTGCCGGCGGTCTTCAGATGGGCGATGGCGCTCGCCTTGACCTGCGCTGCCATGGCCGCCGGATAGCCGGGGTCACACCGGTCCGCTTCAGGTGATTCGGGCAGCACGCCGCAAAAATAGACGCACGTGGCGGGCGGATTGGGCCAAGCCTCTTCCGGCACCACATGGGCCATGTCGCACCAGGTGTCGAACGGCTTGACGTAGCCGGCCACGATGTAGGGCGGTCCGTCCCACCCCAGCGAGTCGAGGTCCTCGTTGAGCCACACCTGAAAGGCCTGGGTCGCCACGGTCTTGACGTTTTCGCACATCGCCCGCCAGCGCCGGTCGCGTGCGACAAGCTCGCCGCACACATGCGGCACGGCGCCCAGGCCTATGCCCAGGACTACGAAATCGAATTCCTTGACCACCTCCAGCTGCTTTTCGGCGACCCGGCCGCGGTCCCAGTGGGATTCGAAGTCCCGGCCTTCGCAGGCGAGGCGCGCGCCGGAAGCCAGTTGGGCGAAGTCCGGTTTCGACGGCCAGCACGGCCGTCCCGCCACCTCCACCAGCGGCTGATAGTCGCCGCCGCCCTTCACCTTCGCCTGGACATCGAAGGAGAGGCTTTTGACGTAGCTCGACTCGCCGGCGCCGATCTCGCCGCCGGGCGCCAGGCCGACATTGGTAAGGCGATGGAAGAACTCGAACTCCACGCCCCGTCGGCGCAGCGCCTCGTAAAGTGGCGCGAAGACCACGTCGCCCATGCCCGCGCGCATCCGCCAGAAGATTGCGCCGCGATAGCCGTAGAACAGGCGCAGCGTCGCCCTCAGGCCCTGGCCGGCCGAAAGACTGGGCCGCTTGGGATCGCCATCTTCATAGGCCAGGGCTAGGTCGTAAAGGCCGCGCACGAACGGCGAATTGAGCGCACGCCAAGAGGCGCCGTTCTTCCTCAGCCAGTCGCGGCACTCCCAGTCGTCGATGGCGTCGAGGCCGCGTTCGTCGGTGAGCAGTCCGAAGCGGATCACGCCGATGATGTAGGCAAGGCCGAGATCGACTATCTCCCGCACGTGCCGCAAGGAGACATCGGCGATTAACCGGTCCTCCAGCCAGCGTCGCGCGCCGGCGCAGACCTTTTCGGCCAGGCTGAGCCATTCGCCGTCGACGGCCGCGGGCATCGAATCAAGCGCCGCCGCGAGCACCGCCAGCGCCTCGGCCAACGCGGCGCCGCCGACGAAAGCGCCCCGCGCGAGCAGGCCCCGGATCGCCATCGCCAGCCGCTCGCGCCCGTCCGCTGGCGCGGCGGCCGCCCGGAGCGCGTCCCGGCCGACGGAGCAGTCCAGCACCAGTGTTCGCAGCAGCGTGAATGACCGGGCTAGGTAGCGGCGGAGGGAGATCAATTCGTCCGGCGGGAACGGATCGCCCGGCAAGCCCGGCGTTGGCGGGAAATGCGCCGACCAGCGTTGCCAGCCATTACGCTCGTCGGGCGAGAACAAACCGATGTCGGATTCGGCGACGAACGCCTTTCGCCAGGGCCCGAATGGATTGCCGGCCTTGGACTCCTCCAGCTCGGCGTAGCAGGCGCGCAGCACCGCGAAGGCGTTGTCGTAATAGCCGAGCCACACATGCAGCCCGTGCTCTTCGATGCGGCCGGCCGGGCCGCGGCCCGAGGCGCCCTTGCCGCCGAGCCGCCATCCCTCTTGATAGACCGTCACCTGATAGCGACCGCGATGCTTTCGCGCCGTCAGTTCGAACGCGGCGGCCATGGCCCCGCAGCCCCCGCCGATCACGGCCACCTTTATCCGCTCCCCGCCCGCCTCGTCAGGCGCGGCAAGCGATGGCGCTTCGGTTGACTTCCGTTTGGGCATGCCGGGCTTTCGCGAGGGGCCGCGACCATGGCCCAGGCAAGCGGCGCCGTCGAGCCTCCAACCGCCCGGTTCCGAAACCTGTATGTTTCAATCCAACTTCGCTTTTTCTTGCCGCCGCCCGCCGCGCCTCGCTAGATTCCAACCGCGCGGGCGGGATTTCCATGGCTGACGTTTTCATCTCTTACGCCCGCTCGACCGCCGGTCAGGCTCAGACGGTGGCGCGCGCGCTCGAGCGCCTCGGCTACGACGTCTGGATCGACGACGCCCTGCCGACTCACCGGGCCTTCTCCGACGTGATCGAGGAGCAGTTGCACGCCGCGGCCGCGGTGGTGGTCATCTGGTCGGCCGACGCCGCCAAATCCGAGTGGGTGCGCTCGGAAGCCAGCCGCGGACGCAGCGAGCAAAAGCTTGTCCAGGTCTCGGTCGAAAGTCTGCGCTTGCCCATGCCGTTCGACCAAATCCATTGCGCCGACCTCTCCGCTTGGAGCGGCGAAGCCGGCCACCCCGGCTGGAAGGCTGTGACCGCCAGCGTCGCCCATCTGGTCGAAGGAAAGGGTGCGGCGCCGCGCGACGCCAAGGAAGCCAAGACCCATCCGCCGCAGCCGCGCAGCGAGCGACGTCATCTCACCGTACTTACCTGCGGCCTCGTCAACGCCGGCAAGCTGGCGGCGGCGCTGGATCCGGAGGAATGGCATGTTCTCGTCGGCGACTTCGTCAGGACGGCGGGCGAGGCGATCCGGGGCTATGGCGGCTTCGTCGCCAAGGCCGGAGTGCCGCTGGTCGCCTATTTCGGATACCCGGTGGCCCAGGAATACGCCGCCGTGCGGGCGGTCAGGGCTGGCTTGGCTGTCGTCGATGCGGTCTCGTCTGTGACGGCGCAGGCGGGGATCGGTCCAGGTCTCAAGATATCCGCCTCGGCGGGCGTGCATGTTGGCACGGTCGTCGTTTCGGCCGGACCCTCCGGCGAGACCGAGATTTTCGGCGATGTTCCAGTCATCGCTGGCGAGATCCAGAAAGGAGCCGAGGCCGGCGCGGTGATGATGACGGCCGATGTTCACAACGTCGTCTCCGGCCAGTTCATCGTCGCCGAGCTTGGGGAAGCGCTCCGCGAGGGGGGCGCCCTGCGGCTATTTCAGGCGGTCTCGCCGGCCATCGCCACGCGCCATGGCCGCGGCTTCTCCCCGCGCACCCGGACACTGTTCGTCGGCCGGGAAGACGAGGTGCGCGTCCTGGTCGGCCGTTGGGAGCGGGCGTGCGACGGCGAGGGCCAACTCGTTCTCCTCACCGGCGAGGCCGGCATCGGCAAGTCGCGGCTAGTCGAGGAATTTCAAGCCCGGCTCAAGGGCGAGCCGCACCTATGGGTCGAGTGCGGCGCCGGCCCGCTCTACGCCAACACCACTTTCCACCCGGTGGCCGACATGCTGGGCCAGGCCCTGGGCTGGCGCGGGGACGAGCCGCCCGAGGCGCGCCTGGTGGCCCTCAAGGCTTCGCTCGATCGCGCCGGATTGAACGCCGGCGAGGCCGCGCCGCTCGTGGCCGAAATGCTCGACTTTCCGCCGGAAATCTGCCCGCCATCCACCCTGCCGCCGGAGGAGCGCCGGCGACGCCTGCTCAACGTCCTCGCCCATTGGACGCTGGGCGCAACGCAAAGCCAGCCCATGGTTCTGGTCATGGAGGATCTGCATTGGATGGATCCCTCGACCATGGAGCTGATCCAGATCCTCGCCGAGCAGCTGGCTACCGCCCGTTTGCTTATGGTGTGCACGGCCCGGCCGGAGTTCCGGCAGCCGTGGCCAGCCAAGTCCCACCACGCCCATATCACGGTCAGTCGACTGACCGCGCGCCAGACCCGCGAGCTGGTGGCGAGCGTTGCTTCTGGATCAGGTCTCTCCGAGGCGGTGCTGCGTGCTGTGACCGCGCGGACCGATGGCGTGCCTCTGTTCGCCGAAGAGCTGACCCGCCTGATGCAGGCAGGGGGCGAGAGCTTGTCGACGCGGGATATCCCCGCCACGCTGCTGGATTCACTGGGCGCTCGGCTGGATCAGCTCGGCGGCGCTAAGGACGTGGCCCAGCTGGGCTCGGTGCTCGGCCGCGAATTCTCCTATGGGCTCATCAAGGCTGTCTCGACCATGGGCGAGTCAGACCTCAAGTCCGGCCTCGAAAAGCTGGTCGATGCCGAGCTGGTCTATGTCCGCGGCGCGCCGCCCGAGACGACCTATCAGTTTCGCCACGCCCTGATCCTCGATGCGGCCTACGCCAACCTGCTCAAGAGCCGCCGGCGGGAGCTTCACGCCCGCGCGGCGCAGGCCCTCGCCGACGAATTCCCCGCCCTGGCGGAGTCCCGGCCGGAAGTCCTCGCCCGCCACTGGGAGGGCGCCGGCGAAGGGCAGAAGGCGATCCTCGCATGGATTGCCGCCGGCCGCCGCGCCGCCGCTCGCGCAGCCCATGTCGAGTCGGTGGAGCAGTTTCGCGCGGCGTTGGACCTGGTTCAGGACCTGCCCGAGGGCGCCGAACGGTCGGGCCTGGAGCTACCCTTGCTGCTGGGTCTGGCCGTCAGCCTGTCGGCCACTCTGGGCTACACCGCACCGGAGGTATTCGAGGTCCTCGGCCGCGCGCGGACGATCTGCGATCAGCTCGGCAATGTCGCCGGCCTTTTCGCGGTGCTCGTAGGCATCTGCAATTTCTACTCGGTGGCCGGCGACCTGGACGCCGCCGAAGATGCCGCCCTGAAGTGTCAGAAGATCGCCGACGAAACGGGGTTGCCGGCCCAGCGCATCCAGGCGGCGTTCATCGTCGGCTATTGCCGCTATTCGAAGGGCCAGCTCGATGAGGCGCGGCAGGATCTCGAGCGCACCATTCGGCTCTATGATGAGCACGACGGCGCCAGCCTCACGTTCTACAGCCCGACGAACCCGAGGGTTGAGGCCCTCTCCGCGCTCTCCATCGTGCTCTACGCCATTGGCGATACCGATGCGGCGGCGGCGCGCGCGGACGAACTGCTCGCCAATGCACGCTCTCTCCGCCGGCCCTACGAACTGGCCTTCGCGCTCGCCTTCCGCTGGGTGTACGACGCCTTCGCTGGCGACTTTGCCCGCGCACTCGAACACGCCACCGAGGGCTTGGCGCTATGTGAGGCCAACGGATACTCCACTTATCGGGCGATCGCGGTGGTGACGCGGGGTGTTTCCCTGGCCATGACCAGCGAAGTCGACCTCGGCCTCGACGCCTATGGCGCGGGCCTGGAAGTTATGAAGCGGATGGGGATCCTGCGCGCGCTCGGCCTCTTCATGGGCGAGGCGGCCCGCGCCATGGTCAAGGCAGGCAGGATCGCCGAGGCCGTTCCCGTGATCGACGAGGCGATCGAGCGCGCGGAGCGAAGCTTCCGCATCGTCCTGCCGAGGCTGCACATGCTTCGCGCCGAGAGTTTGAGCCGGGTCTCGCTGCCTGACCGCGAGGGCGCCCGCGCCGAGCTGGCCCGCGCGCTCGAACTCGCCCGTACGCAAGGCTCATTGAAGTTCGTTGAGGAGGCTGAGGCAGCTCTCGCCGAATCCTGAGGTCGGGTCATCCCGCCACATGTGGCAGATCGAGGACCACGATCCGCCATTCAGTGTTCTCATCCACCATCATCGACGCCAGCTGCGCCGCCAGTTCAGAAACGTGAGCCAGTGACGGTCCTTCCGCACTGCCAATCATTTCCATGATCTGGTTGCGCAGGGCCGTCAGGCTCTGGGCCATGGCGTTGGCGCGCCGCTGAAGGCGGGCGAATTCGCCCTGATTGTTGATCGAAGCGAAGGCGGCGCCCAGCGAAGGAAGGAAGGCCGAGAACAGGATGAGCCACGCGGTGACCCGTTCTGGCAAATCGGGATTGTTGAGTCGAAAGGCCCAATTCGCGGCCACCGCCGCGATCGTGACGGCAAACAGGATCAGCGACATGCGATGCAGACGCTGGTGGATCCGCTCCATTCGATGGCAGTTCATCGCGTGGAAGCCGATCTGACCGTGCTCTGGCGATGCCGTCCCCAGGAACTCGAGAAGCTCGGCGCAGCGCTCGATTACATAGGCCTTGTCGATCCGGGCATTGGGCAAACCGACGCGGCGAGCGATGGCGCGGGCCTGCCAGTTCATCCAGCTCCTCGCTGGATCACCGTAGTTGGAGAGGTGAGCGGCGGTTCGCGGTAGCGGCCTTGCGCCCCCGAAAGGGATGAGAATGCGCAGTTCGCGGACCAGCTCGGCAAGCACACGATATTCGAGCCACTTCTCGTGCCACCGCCGGCTGCGAGCCCGCACCGGGAGACCGACCAGCAACGCGAGAATCAGCGCCTCGATGATGGCGGTGCCCAATGCTGCCTGCCGGCCAAAGTGGCCCGCCACAGGCAGCAGGGCAGTGAACACAGCGGCTGCCGCCATCAGGGACGAAGCGACAAAAGCGCTCCGGTGAGCGTCGGCGTAGAGATCCGCCAACTTGTCGGACCAGGCGTAGTGACGCCGGAGCTGGCCGTTCATCCATGAGCGGTCGGGCGCGACATCTCCTTCAGCCACGTCGGGATCACCAATTACGGGCCAGCCGCTCCGGATCTGATCCTGGAAGTCCGCCACGCGGATCGCCGGCGGCCTTATGCGCCCCAAATCCATGAAGTCGCGGAACAGCTTCCAGGTCATCGCCCAGTTTCGCTTGGGCCGGGTCTCGGCGAGATAGGCATCGAGCTGGTCGCCCTGGCTGCCGCCGAGGCCGAGTTCGGCCCTGACCACCTCGTCGATGGCTTTGTTCAGCGCGCCGTCGACCGGTCGCGGGCAAGGCGCGCAGTCGGTTTCTCCGGTGATCGCCTCGAGGTCGGCTTCATCGCGAAGCAGCTTCCAGCCGAAGGGCGAGCGCGAGTCGAGCCAGAGCGTGGGCACGTTAAAGGCGATGGCCTGTTGGATCGTGTCGAAGGTGCCACCGATGCCGTTGGTCGAGCCGCCATCCCAGACTGCGAGCAATAAGTCTGACTGGTTGAGAACCACGCGACCCGCCTGACCATAGGCTTCGTGAGCCCGCTCGCGGCGGCCGTCGAGCTCGAATGAAGTCAAAGCGCCGGCCTGTTCGGCCTTGACGAGGATGGCGTCAAAGCGGGCCGCCGAGGCCTCTTCGAAGGACTCTGGACCTGCAAAGTCGCGTTTGAATTCGTCGCGATGGAACGGCATGACGCAGGTCAGTCGATAGCCGCACCGCAGCGCCTCCTCCGCGAAGATCCGGTCGGCTCCCTCGGCGAGCGGCGAAACGGCCGTGAGCGCGGGTGTCAGACCTGCATCATAGAATCTGAGATTCGGACCCCTCGCGCATTCGGTCACTGCATTGGCTACCGCCTCCAGCACCTCGGCGATGCGCTGGCGAATCTCGGCGAGCGCGTCTTCGTTTGCTGGCAGGCGGTCAGGCCTGTGGCCCACGATACCAACGCGAAAGGCGATGCCGGCGCGCGGCGGCGCAGCGTCAAATGCGTCTCGACTCATTCATCCCCTCGTCCGACTGCGCATTAACACCTCGCCACGCCCAGCGAAGCAAGTGAACGGCGACCTCTTCCCAGGCGTGGCCGCCGCGTCTATAGCCCGCGCGCAAAACGGAGAGTCTCATGGAGATTCGCGAAGGTCTCGCCTTCGACGATGTTTTGCTCGAACCCGGTCCATCCGAGGTCATGCCAACCCAGGTCGATACCTCGACCCGGCTGACCCGCGAGATCGGCCTCAACATCCCATTGATCAGCGCGGCGATGGATACAGTCACCGACAGTCGGTTGGCCATCGCCATGGCCCAGTCCGGCGGCCTCGGCGTCCTGCACCGCAATTTCACCGTCCAGGAGCAGGCCGACCAGGTTCGCGAGGTCAAGCGATACGAAAGCGGAATGGTCATTGGGCCGCTGACCATCCACCCGGAAACGACGCTTGGCGAAATCGCCAGGATCAAGGCGGCCAAGCGGGTGTCCGGCTTCCCGGTCGTCGAGAAGAAAAGCGGCCGGCTGGTTGGCATCCTGACCAACCGTGACATGCGCTTCGAGCGTTCGGAAAAGGTCAAGGCCGCCGAGCTCATGACCCGCGACGATCTCATCACCGTACGCGAAGGAGTGAGCCAGGATGAGGCGCGGGCGCTGCTGCGCCGGCACAAGATCGAGCGGCTTATCGTCGTCGATGACGATTTCCGGGCGGTGGGCCTGATCACCGTCAAGGACATGGAAAAGGCCGAGGCGCACCCCAACGCGGCCAAGGACAGCAAGGGCCGCCTGCTAGTCGCCGCGGCCTCGACCGTGGGCGATGCCGGTTTCGAGCGATCTCTCGCCCTTATTGACGCTGGCGTCGACCTGGTTGTGATCGACACCGCCCATGGCCATTCGGCCCAGGTGGGCGAGGCCGTGCGCCGGCTGGCTCGAGAATCCAACCGCGTTCAGATCGTGGCCGGCAATGTGGCCACTTACGACGGAGCCAAGGCCCTGATCGATGCCGGGGCCGATGCGGTGAAGGTGGGTATCGGGCCTGGTTCAATCTGCACAACCCGAATTGTCAGCGGCGTAGGCGTGCCGCAGTTCACCGCCATCGCCGAGGCGGTGCGGGCGGCGGAAGGCTCCGGTGTGCCGGTGATCGCCGATGGCGGCATCCGCTATTCCGGCGATCTGGCCAAGGCGCTGGCGGTGGGCGCCGCGAGCGCAATGATGGGCTCGATGTTCGCCGGAACAGACGAGGCGCCGGGCGAGGTCTTCCTCTACCAAGGGCGCAGCTACAAGTCGTACCGGGGCATGGGCTCGCTCGGAGCCATGGCCCGCGGAAGCGCCGACCGCTACTTCCAGAAAGAGGTGGAGGACGCCCTGAAGCTCGTGCCCGAAGGCATCGAGGGCCAGACCCCGTACAAGGGACCGATCGGGCCGGTGATTCATCAGCTGGTCGGGGGCCTGCGGGCGGCCATGGGCTATCTCGGCGCCCGGGACATTCCGAGCCTTCAGTCGAGAGCTCGCTTCATCCGCATCACCGGCGCGGGCGTCCGCGAAAGCCACGTGCATGACGTGATGATCACCCGGGAAGCGCCGAACTATCCTTCGCAGGCATAGGGTGGGGATCCCGGCGCTGCCTGGCGCTCGCGAAACAGGATCGGGGAGGGAAGCGGCCATGACTTCAGCTCTCCATGCGTGACGGCGGCCGGCTGGCCGCGGCGATCGCTATTCTCGAGGACATGGATGCGCGTCATCAGCCCGTGCGGCTGGCGCTCAAGTCATGGGGCGTAGGCGCCCGTTATGCCGGCGCCAAGGACCGGGCCTTTGTCTCGGGCCTCGTCCTCGACTGCCTGAGGCGTCGCCGCTCGCTTGCTTGGCGGATGGGCGATCAAGCTTGGCGCGCCATCGTTCTAGCCGCGGTCGGATTTTCCTGGGGATGGCCGCTCGAGCGCATCGCTGCGGCTGCGGCCGATCCTTTTGGCCCCGGCGCGCTTTCCGAGGTCGAAACCGAAAGGCTCGCCGCGCCGCTGTCGATCCTCGAAGCGCCTCCAGGAGTGAAGGGAGATTTTCCAGATTGGACGGAAGCCATGTTCACGCGGGCCTTCGGCGAGAGCGCCGTCGAGGAAGGTGCGGCCCTAGCTGAACGCGCCCCGGTGGACATTCGCGTCAACACCCTAAAGACCGATCCGGAGCGGGCGCTCAAAGCCCTCAGGCCGCTCGGCGCCCAGCGCCTCGAGGCGTCCGCGACGGCTTTGCGGATAGAGCCGGCAGCCTCAACCGAGCGCAGTCCGGCGGTCGAAGCCCTGCCAGAATTCGCCAAGGGCTGGTTTGAAATCCAGGACCTCGGCAGTCAGATCGCCGCCAAGACCGTCCGTGACATCGGCCATCGTCAAGTGCTGGACTTCTGCGCCGGCGGCGGCGGCAAGACCCTGGCGCTCGCCGCCCTAATGGCCAACACCGGCCAGCTATTCGCCTACGACTCCGACGGCCGCCGGCTGGCGCAGACTCAGGAACGGGCGAGGCGCGCCGGCGTGCGCAATCTGCAGGTGAGAACGCCCCTTCGCCCCGATCCGCTACGCGGTCTCGAAGGCCGGATGGACCTCGTATTCGTCGATGCCCCGTGCACCGGCTCAGGCGTCTGGCGGCGCCATCCGGATGCGAAATGGCGCCTGACCGAAGATCAGCTCCGTCGGCGGATGGTGGAGCAGGACGAGGTGCTGGCTGCGGCTTCCGCCTTCGTCAAGCCGGGGGGGCGGATGGCCTATGTCACCTGCTCGATGTTCTGCGAGGAGAACGAGGATCGCGTCGACGCCTTTCTGGCTGCGGCTTTGGACTTCCATCTCGCGGAGCGTTATCGCCGTCTGACCCCGCGTGTGAACGGCGCCGACGGCTTTTTCATTGCCGACCTGGAACGGCGGCCGGCAACCGTGACCTGATGGCGATTCTCCGCTAGGGGGCGCCATGGCGTCCCACCAGAAAGTCCTGATCGTCGATTTCGGAAGCCAGGTGACCCAGCTCATCGCCCGGCGGGTGCGCGAGAGCGGCGTCTATTGCGAAATTCATCCCTTCGATCGTGTGGCGGACATGCTCGACGCCTATGGTCCGGCCGCGGTGATCCTTTCCGGCGGACCCGCGACAGCCGGGCTTCCCGACAGTCCCTCGGCGCCGCCGGCGGTGTTCGAACGCGGCGTGCCGGTGCTTGGCATCTGCTACGGGGAGATGACCCTCTGCGCGCAGTTGGGGGGCAAGGTGGAGGGCGGTCGCGAGCGCGAATTCGGCCGCGCCCAGATCGAGATCGAGCGCAACACACCGCTCCTGGCGGATCTGGCGTCGGTCGGCGGCCGCGAGACCGTGTGGATGAGCCATGGCGACAAGATCACGGCCATCCCGCCGGGCTTCACCGTGGCCGCAGTCTCTGATGGTTCGCCTTATGCGGTGATCGCCGACGAGGCGCGGCGGTTCTACGGCGTGCAGTTCCATCCCGAGGTCGTCCACACCCCGCACGGCGCCCAGATCCTCAAGAATTTCACCCATCGCATAGCCGGCCTCGCTGGCGACTGGACGATGGCCTCGTTCCGCGCCGAGTCGGTGGAACGCATTCGTCGCGAAGTGGGGAAGGGGCGGGTGATCCTCGGACTCTCCGGCGGAGTGGATTCCTCAGTCGCCGCGGTGCTGATTCACGAGGCGATCGGCGAACAGCTCACCTGCGTCTTTGTCGACACCGGCCTGATGCGGCGCGGCGAGGCCGCCGAAGTCGTGAGACTATTCAGAGATCACTACAATATCCCGCTTGTTCATGTTGACGCATCACAAGAATTCATTGCTTTGCTTGCTGGCGTCACCGACCCGGAGACAAAGCGCAAGACGATCGGGCGCCTGTTTGTGGACGTGTTCGATCGCGAGGCGGGCCGTATCGAAGGCGCCACGCACCTGGCTCAGGGCACGCTCTATCCAGATGTGATCGAGAGCGTCTCGGTCACCGGAGGCCCGAGCGCGGTGATCAAGAGCCATCACAATGTCGGCGGGCTGCCGGAGGACATGAAGCTCAAGCTTCTCGAGCCGCTCCGTGAGCTCTTCAAAGACGAAGTGCGCACCCTGGGCGCCGAACTTGGCCTTCCGAACGCCTTCACCGGCCGCCATCCGTTCCCCGGACCGGGCCTCGCCATCCGCATTCCCGGCGAGGTGACGCTCGAAAAGGTGGCGGTGCTGCAGCATGCCGACGCCATCTACCTGGAAGAAATCCGAAACGCAGGCCTTTATGACCTCATCTGGCAGGCGTTTGCGGTCCTGCTGCCTGTCAAGACCGTGGGTGTGATGGGGGACGCGAGGACCTACGAGAACGTGCTGGCGCTCCGCGCCGTGACCAGCACCGACGGCATGACGGCCGACGTCTTCGAGTTTCCTTGGGGGGTGCTGACGCGGGCAGCCACGCGGATCATCAACGAAGTGCGGGGTGTCAATCGCGTAGTTTATGACGTCACCAGCAAGCCGCCAGGCACCATTGAATGGGAATAGCTCGGACGTAGCGATCGGGCGCCAACGGCTCGGCCGAAGCCTGCGTCACCAGCGCATCCACGCTCCGTCAGCCGGCCTCGACTCGAGGTCGACCCTTTGGTTAAGCTTCTGAAGACAGCGCGGCTGGCGCCTCCCTCCACGCCGTCGTTTCCGATAGCGACGGGAACAAGGGCGGAGCGCGGCTCGTTGCACCGGCAAAGGCGGGGCGGTGCGCAAACCTGCAACTCGACGGCCGATAAAGTCCGCCTGCGATCGGGTTCGCGGCGTTTTCCTTGGAACCTCGATCCTGAGCGTCTCCAGCCGCGCCGGAGTGCTCAATTCCGCCGGTTCTGGCGATGAGGCCGAAGAAAGCTCCGGCCACTGGGTTACCAATTCGAATCTCGGCCTCGTCTTCTCGGTAGTGCTGACTGGAGCGGCCTTCCTGCTCGTCTATACTCATTTCATCTATGGACC
>DASXCH010000024.1:0-35988 GCA_036491275.1 Caulobacteraceae bacterium | reverse complement strand
CCGCCAGCTTCCTGCCCGGATGGTGTGGCCTCGATCCGATCGGCTGATTGTCACAGGTTCAGCCCGAACCAGGCCGTCCGTTTGCGGTCTGAGCCATCGCCTTCGATCTCCCGCCAGCCGTAGGCGCGGTAGAACCGAAGGGCGCGGGCATTTGCCCTTCCCACCCCCAGATGTGCGCCCCTCGAGCCCTGCGCGCGAATCCGGTCCAGCCAATGGTCGATCATAAGCCGTCCGACACCGCGCCCCTGAAGCCTGGGGAGAAGGTCGATATGAAGATGCGAAGGGTAGGGCCCGGCAAGGCAGTCCGGCGCCGAGAAGGGGTGATTGATCTGCCAGGCGCGCCACTCGTCCCTCGTCCAAACCGCCCGTGAGGCCCTGGGTGGATCTGGATAACGAGCGCGCAGGCTCGGCCACCACTCCGCCTCCAGCGTGGCCTCGAAATGGCGCGTGTCGAGCGCGCCCAGGATGTAGCCGGCGACACCCTGTGCGTCCTCGGCGACGAAACATGAGTCCGGCGAGAATCGCGGATAAGGACCGGCGTAGATGTGGCCGATAATGTCCGGGTCTTCGTAGAGCGCGCTGGCGTCCTCGCCGCTTTCACCGGTGGCAAGGCAGATTCGATAGAGGTCAGCCGTGTCCGCTTCCCGGCAGGATCGGATTTCGAAGTCTACGGCGGAGATCTCGCTTGCTCTCATGCGACGGTGACGGCGATGCTGGCTGTGGAATGAGAGGATCGTTCATCGTCGCATGATGAATCTGCTCGGCATAGCCGTGGTTGTCGCCGGTCTGGCGGCGCGCCTCAATCCGGTGATGGTGGTGACGGCGGCGGCCGTCGTCACGGGACTGGCCGGCGGACTTGATCTCATCGCCGTCATTTCGGCCATTGGCCACAACTTCAATGACGCGCGCTACATCAGCGTCGCCTTCCTGGTCATTCCGGTGGTTGGCCTCTCCGAGCGCGCCGGCCTTCAGGCGCAGGCGCGCAAACTCGTTGGTCGCCTGCGATCCGTGACGGTGGGACGCATGCTTCTGGCCTATCTGGCCGTCCGCCAGGTAAGCGCCGCGCTTGGGCTGCTGTCGCTTGGGGGCCAGGCCAACATGGTGCGGCCCTTACTCGCCCCCATGGCTGAAGCGGAGGAGGAGGCAAGGCGAGGTCCCCTGGACGGAAAGCGGCGCTTGCTGATTCGGGCCAATGCGGCTGCGGCGGACAACATCGGCGCCTTCTTCGGCGAGGACATCTTCATCGCTCTGGGGTCTGTGCTGCTGATCACCGCCATCCTCAGGCAAAACCACCTTCCGGCCGACCCTCTGCGCGTCGCCCTGTGGGCGATCCCGACGGCGATCGTGGCCTTCGTCGTTCACGCTATCCGGCTTCTGCGACTGGACGCCGCCTTGGGCCGCCCGCGAAAGGCGCCATGATCAAGGTCGGCGCCGTCTACGTCCTGGCCGGGATCGTTTTCGCTGCGATCGCGATGTTCAGCGAATGCGACACAAGCAACCCGAAGCGGTGGGGGGCGGCAGCCTTCTGGGGCCTCTTCGCTGCGAGCTTCCTCGTCGGTGACCGCGTAGGCGATTTCGCCAACGGCGTTCTGGTCATCGCTATGGTCCTGGTCGCCGGTCTCGTCGGTCTCGGCGCCGGAAAGACGGCGAGCACCAGCGAAAGCGAACGGAGCGCAAGCGCCGAGCGGCTGGGGGCGAGGCTCTTCGCCCCGATCCTCGTCATTCCCGCCTGCGCGCTGCTGGGAACTCTGCTTCTGAAGAGCGCGCGGATCGGCGGCGCGCCCCTTGCCGATCCCGCCCAGGCGACGGTGATCGCCACGGCCATTGGCGTGGTTGCCGCATTGGCTCTGGCTATGGCGATCTTCCGCCCGCCGGTGACCGCGCCGGCGGAGGAAGCAAGACGGATCTTGGACCAGGTCGGCTCGGCCGCGATGTTACCCCAGCTGCTGGCCGCCCTGGGCGGGGTCTTCGCCCTGGCTGGGGTCGGCGCCTCGGTTAGCCGGTTGATCGGCCATTGGCTGCCGATGGATAGTCATCTGGCGGCGGTCGTCGCCTTCTGCCTGGGTATGGCGATCTTCACCCTGATCATGGGTAACGCCTTTGCTGCCTTCCCCGTGATGGCGGCTGGAATCGGGGCGCCGATCATTGTGGGGCGTTTCGGCGGCGATCCGGCTGTGATGGGCGCGCTCGGCATGCTGGCCGGCTATTGCGGGACGCTCATGACTCCCATGGCGGCGCACAACATCATTCCGGCGGCCCTCCTTGACCTTCCAACAGCCTCTGTGATCCGGGTGCAGGCGCCGACCGCCCTGATCGTGCTCGCCGCCGATATCCTGCTCATGTATTGGCTGGCCTTCCGATGAGTGATCGACTTTCGGACTGCGCACCGCGTCTCGCCGGAATCGCCCTCGGACACGTGACGCGCGAGTTCCCCTATGCTTCGGTTCACGTGATGACTGGGCCAAACGACTATGGTCCCCCCATTGGGCGCCACCCGATCTTCTACGGGAGCTTTGACTGGCACAGCTGCGTACACAGCCACTGGCTGCTGGCCCGCATCTTACGTCTGTATCCGGATGATGATGTTGCGCCTGCGATCCGCAATCACCTCGAGCAGGCGTTGACGATCGACAAGGTCGCCATCGAGTCCGCCTATTTCCAGCGCCCGACCAGTCGCGGCTTCGAACGCCCCTACGGCTGGGCGTGGCTGTTGAAGCTTGCTGTCGAGCTGAGGCGACTGGGTGGCCCTTGGGCGGAAACCCTGCAGCCGCTCGCCGACATTGTTTCCGACCGTTTCCGCGCCTTCTTGCCGCTGGCTGACTATCCCGTTCGAGCCGGTGTTCATTCCAATTCGGCCTTTGCTCTGGCCCTGACGCAGGACTATGGGCGGGAGGCCCATGACGCCGAGCTTCTCCGCTTGATCGAAGGCCGGGCGCTTGCCTGGTATGGCGATGACGTAGCCTGTCAGGCGTGGGAGCCGTCTGGCGATGATTTCCTCTCGCCCGCCCTTATCGAAGCCGAACTCATGCGTCGCGTCCTGTCGCTGAGCGATTTCCGGGCCTGGTTCGCCAAATTCTTGCCGGACGCGGTCTCAGGACGGCCCGCGACCCTGTTCGCACCGGTCAAGGTCAGCGATCGGAGCGATGGTAAGATCGCCCACCTGGACGGCCTCAATCTGTCCCGCGCCTGGTGTTGGCGAGCGATCGCTTCGGCCCTGGATGAGAGGGATTCTGCGCGGTCCAAGGCTCAGGCGGCGGCGGAGGCCCACCTCGACGCCGCCCTGCCGCACCTGGCGACCGACTACATGGGTGAGCACTGGCTCGCGAGCTTCGCCCTGCTGGCTCTGAGCGAAGCCTAGACCCTACTCCTCAAACTTCACCTCTTCGCTGGCGTGGCTGCCGTCGCAGAAAGGCTTGTTCTTCGATGCCCCGCAACGGCAGAGGGTCACACGATTGCGCCGCTCATAGGCGACGCCGTCCGCACCCACGATCTCTATGCCATCGGTGACCCAAAGCGGGCCAGCCACACCCTGGGCCGGATCGGAAACCACGGAGATTGACGGGGCGAGGTCGGGTTCTTCGGCGACGCCTGTGGTCACGTTGAGGGCTCTCAGCCGGCCCGACGGACATTGGCCCACTTGGCGCACAAAGGCGTCGCGCCGCGCGCCCGAGGTGATTTCCGAGACAGTATTCCAGACGTTGCCGTCGCGGTCACAGAACCTGGCGAAAGCGCACAGCGGCTCGTCGTCGGCCAGAGCGATAGCCGGGCCCTTCATGACCCCAGCCTGCTCGTCATAGGGCGCGCGGGACGCCGTTTCTGTACCGTCGAAGCCGATCGCCTCATGGGTGTTGTCGCAGAAGGGCTTGTTGGCCGAGTGTCCGCAGCGGCAGAGTTCGTAGACGCCGTGGGCCTCGACCGTCTCGCCAATCAGCCATTCGCGGGATTCGCCGTTCTCGTCGGCGCCGATCGTCGCTCGTTTCAGGGAAACGTTTCCAGAGACCTGATAGGGACCGTCCTTGACGATGGTGATCTTCATGCCGCTCGCCGCTAAAGACTGGGCCATGGCCTCCACACTCCGGTTTCTGGGCAAACCTAACATGGGGGATGACCCCGCCGCATGAAAAGCCTGTGGGACGATGAGGACGCCGCCACAGCTGTGGCGCGCTACGCTGCGGACGGCGTGAGCGAGGATCTGGCGCTGCGGACCTACAGCGCCCGGCTGCTTGGCGCCGAGCCCGCACTGGTCCTCCACGGTGGGGGCAACACTTCGGTCAAGACCCGGGCGACCGATCTTTTTGGCGATGAACTGGAGGTGCTGTGCGTCAAAGGAAGCGGCTGGGACTTGGCGACGATAGAACCCGCGGGCCACCCGGCCGTGCGGCTCACGCCCCTGCTTCGGCTTCGCGGCCTAAAGCGGCTGTCAGACGAGGACATGGTGAATGTCCAGCGGGCCAATCTGCTCGACCAGGCGGCTCCCAATCCTTCGGTCGAGACGCTGCTTCACGCCTTCATCCCCGAGAGGTTCATCGACCACACCCATGCTTGTGCTTTTCTCGCGATCGCCGACCAGCCCGACGCCGAGCGCTTGATCCGCGAGGTCTTTGGCGGCCGCGTCGGTTGCGTTCCTTACGTCATGCCGGGGTTCGAACTGGCGCGCCGCGCCGCTGACGCCTATCGCCCCGGCTTGCACGGCCTCGCCCTGGTGAAGCACGGCCTCTTCACCTTCGGCGATACCGCGCGAGAGAGTTACGAGCGGATGATCGCCCTGGTGGGCCGGGCCGAGGCGGCGATCGCATCCCGTCCGCGCGTGGTCCGGGCGGTGGCTTCGCCGGTCCATTCGCCGGCGAGGGTGCTGCCGGTCCTGCGCGGCGCGCTTGGCAGCGGCTGGATTCTTGATTTGAGGAATGGCGAGGGGGCCGCCGCGGTGGCCAACGACAATCGCCTCGCGGAATGGGCTGGCCGGGGCGTCGCGACCCCGGATCACGTCATTCGCACAAAAGCCCGGCCATTGGTGACGCCCCCGCCGGGCGGGGACCTGAGCGCCTGGCGCGCGCATGTCGCCCTGTCCGTGGAAGCCTACGCCCGTGATTACGTCGCCTACTTCGAGCGCAATCGGGGCCGGGCGAGCCAGAAACTCGTCATGCTCGATCCAGCGCCGCGCATCGTCGCCATTCCAGGCTGTGGCCTTGCCGCCCTGGGCCGAAGCGCGGCGGAGGCGGCGATCGTCGGCGACATAGCCGAATCCTGGGCGCAAAGCCTGCTCGACGCCGAGGCTGTGGGACGCTTCGAGCCGATCGGCGAAGCCGAAACGTTCGACATGGAATATTGGTCGCTGGAGCAGGCAAAGCTCGCTCGGCGCACCGCGAAGCGGCTTGAAGGTCGGGTGGCTCTGATCACGGGCGCGGCCGGCGTGATCGGCGCGGCCACGGCCAAGGCGCTCGCGTCCGAAGGCTGCGAAGTCGCGCTGCTCGATCTCGATGGGGCTCGAGCGGCGGCGATCGCGGCTGGGATCTCGCGCCACGCCCTTTCGATCGCCGGCGATGTAACACGAGCCGAAGACGTCGATCACGCGTTCGATCAGGTCTGTCGTCGGTTCGGCGGTCTCGACATCGTCGTCTCAAATGCGGGGGAGGCCATCACGGGCGAAATGGCCCAGCTGTCAGAGGCGGACCTTCGCCGCAGCTTCGATATCAATTTCTTCTCTCACCAGGCCGTGGCGAAAGCTGCGTCAGCCTGTTTCGTCGCCCAGAACACCGGCGGCGCGCTGCTGTTCAATGTCTCAAAACAGGCGCTGAACCCCGGAGCGGGATTCGGCGCCTATGGCCTGGCGAAGAGCGCTCTGCTGGCGCTGGTGCGGCAATATGCGCTCGAACTCGGCGCATGGGGCGTGCGCGTGAACGCGCTCAATCCGGACCGCATCCGCTCCGGCCTCCTCACGCCCACCATGATCTCGGCGCGGGCCGAAGCGCGCGGGCTCAGCGAGGAGGTCTATATGGCTGGAAACCTGCTCGGCGTGGAGGTCACGGCCGAAGACGTCGCTCAGGCGTTTGTCTTCTCGGCGCTGATGGAGAAGACCACCGGCGCCGTCATCCCGGTCGATGGCGGCAATGTCGCGGCCATGCCCCGCTAGACCGCTACTGAGGAATCGCCAACTCGCGGTCTACTGCTTGGGGCAGCCGCTGAACTTACCCACAAGCGCCACGGTCACCCTGGCCAGATTGAGCGGCATGAGCGACGACATCGACCCGGCGCCTTGGCCAGTGAACAGGTCGATCCGTCCTTCGTGGATCGCGCCGCCCGTGTCAGAAGCGTACCAGAAGCCGTCATGACGGCTGCCGTCCGGGAGCTTCAGGCCGACCGTTTCCTTGATGAACAGAATGCTGTGTCGGGGGACTTTGACCCCATCGACGGCCGCCGTGCGCATGGGCACGACCTTGCAGCCCAGCGAGTCGCGGCTGCTCATGTGCGAACCGCCATGGTACAGCGTTGCTTTGAGATCGAAGCTGCCGAAGATCGGCCTTACCTTGGCGGCCATATTGCTGAGCAGATCGCCAATCGGATCGGCGCTGTCGGCCCAAGCCAGTGCGGGGAACGCCACGACGAGCGCGATCAGGCCGGAAGTAAAAAATTTCAAAGCGGTTACCCTGCCGCGCCCCGTCCGGGCGAATTCCAGGCACCCTAGCCAGTAAAATTCAGTTCCGCAACACGACGCGAGTCGTTAGATTCGTCATAAATGGTCAAATGGACGTTTCACACTTATAGACTGAATGGCCACTAATGTTTGTTTGATTACTTGTTCTCAACTATAAAGTGTCATCTTTCACTGATGTTGAATGTATCTAAGAGTGATCTATTGGTTCCTAATCGACTTCTTCAAAATTCTGTGAGGCGATCGAAGCGTCGCCATGACTGCCAACGTTGGCGCTCTCTTGCTCGAAGGCAGGGCTTGGCCCATGAGAATCCCGATTCCTCACCTCGGAAAACTGCATGCGCGTATCCCGTCTGGCCATATCGCTCGCCTGGGCGGTGATCGGTCTTGCCGCGCCGCAGAGCGGAAGAGCCTGGGGCGCCGCGGGGCATCGGATTATTGGTCGGTTGGCGATCGAAGCGCTGCCAAACGATCTCCCAGCTTTCTTGCGAACGCATGAAGCGGCCGAGTCGGTCGGAGAACTCGCCCGCGAGCCTGATCGGTTGAGGTTTGCCGGCAGTATTCATGACACGGACCGGGATCCTGGCCACTTTCTCGATGTGGACGATGCCGGCAAGGTTCTCGGTGGCCCTTCCCTGGCCGACCTGCCATCGACCAGATCGGCCTTCAAGTCCGCCCTGAACGCGGCGGGCACGGACCAGTGGCGCTCGGGGTACCTTCCTTACGCGATCATCGACGCAGAGGAACAGCTGGCGAAGGATTTCGCGTATTGGCGGGCTGAAACCGCTGCGGCCCAATCGGTCGCCAATAAGTCTCACAGCGTCTGGCTGGCCAAGGATGTGCAATTGCGGGAGGGGCTGATCCTCCGTGACCTCGGTGTGCTAGCGCACTATGTCGGCGACGGCAGCCAGCCGCTTCACGTGTCCGTCGATTTCAACGGTTGGGGCGATTTCCCGAATCCGGAAGGATTCACCAAGAATAGGATCCACGCCTATTTCGAGGGGGAGTTCGTCCACGACTATGTGCCCAAAGCGTTGGTGCAGGCAGACATGGCATCCTACGTGGATTGCCACTGCTCGTATGAAAAGCACGCGTGTGCATTCCTCATGGCGACAAACGCAGAAGTTGCAGCTCTCTACCGACTTGATAAAAAAGGCGGCTTCCTGAATGGCGACGAGCGGGGCCGCGCCTTCGCTGCACGCCGCCTGGCAGCGTGCGCCGATCAACTGCGTGACGACATTACAGACGCTTGGCGCGCTAGCCTGGAGGGCGCGGTCGGCTATCCGCCGCTCAGGATCTCGGACATCTTAGCCGGCAAGATTGATCCCTATGACGCGCTCTATGGGCTCGACTGACATGTCTGAAGCGCGGCTCATCGACGGAAAAGCCATTGCCGAGGCTCTGCGCGATGAAGTTCGGGCCGAAGTGGCGCGCTTGAAGGCCGATCATGGGCTGAAGCCGGGGCTGGCTGTCGTTCTCGTGGGCGATGATCCGGCCAGCCAGATCTACGTCCGCTCTAAAGGTGAACAGAGCCTGGCGGCCGGGATGCGTTCGTTCACGCACCGGCTGGCGGCGGATACGGGCGAGGCCGAACTGGTTAACCTGGTTCGACGCCTGAACGCCGACCCGATGGTTCACGGCATTCTCGTTCAGCTCCCCTTGCCTCCAGGAATTGATCAAGCGGCGGTGATCGGCGCCATCGACCCCGACAAGGACGTAGACGGCTTGACGCTGATCAACGCCGGACGCCTGGCAAGCGGCATCGCCGGCCTCGCACCCTGCACGCCGCTTGGGTGCCTTATCCTGTTGCGGCGATCGGTCGGCGATCTGACCGGGCTCGAGGCGGTGGTTGTGGGACGCTCCGTGCTGGTCGGCCGTCCCGTGGCTCAACTATTGCTGGACGCCAACTGCACCGTCACTCTGGCCCATTCGAGAAGCCGGGATCTGCCGGCGATCTGCAGGCGCGCGGACGTCTTGGTGGCGGCGGTCGGTCGGCCATGGCTGATCCGCGGCGACTGGATCAAGCCCGGCGCGGCGGTGATCGACGTCGGTATCAACCGTGTGCCATTCCGAGATCCGGTGAAGGCTGCGGCGGGCAGGACCAAGGTCGTCGGCGACGTGGCGTTCAAGGAAGCCGCGCAGGTTGCCGGATGGATCACGCCGGTGCCCAATGGGGTCGGACCGATGACGGTCGCCTGTCTGCTTCGCAACACGCTCACCGCCGCCAAGCGGCTGGCGGGCCTGGACGAAACCTAGCCGCTTCCCTTGGTGTCGACCCACTTGACCATGGCCTCGAGCACCTGAGTCACCGCCTGGTCGAAGGCGGCCGCGATCCGCCCGCCACGATTGGCGTCGGCAAGGATACTGGCGCTGAACAGTTTTTCCGCAGAAACCGCGTTTCCGGCAGGGACACTCAGCGCAGCGTCGACGGCCACTTCGATCGTGGGCGCAGCGCCTTGGCCCTGCAGGTAGCGGGCTTCGAAGGTCCGAACTTCAAGCTTCAGGTAGAGGTCCGGTGGGACAGGCTCTCCTGACGACAGGAGTCGCGCCGGCCCAGAATTGGCGCCGAAGGCGTTGACCAGGGCCTGTTCGAAGAGGCTGGACGCCGACGTCACCCATCTCTCTCCCTTGATGTAAGCGGCTTCGTCTCCGGTGGTTGTCAGAATCTGATCGCCGGCCGCCGGGTCGTAGAACGTGATCGGCAGGGCCGCCACCGCGAACGTGGCGTCCGGGGCGGTGGGCGACTGCCGGGCAGGGCTAAGGCCGCCGCCAAAGCGGTAGAGCTGGACGGGCGGTGACTTGGGAAACAGGCTGACGCACCCGGCGAGAAGTCCTGCCGGGGCGGCCAGGAGAAAGGTTCTGCGCCTCACGGTTTGACCTCCACTTGCTTGGCGGGGGGCTTGGCGACAAAGCCGCGGGGATTGTTGCGGATTTGGCCGACCATCTGATTGACCTGATCCGCGGCTCTGCGGAGGCTGGAGATGGCGCCGCTCACTTGAGGGAGCGCCGTCGTCGCGAACCGGGTTGTCGGTCCCTTCAGGCTATCGGTCATGGCCTTCAGGCTCTTGGCGGCCGCCTCGACCTGGGTGGCCGCGTCGGAAAGCTTTGCAAAGGACTGCTTGCCATCGCCGTTGATCAGGTTGTCGCCGGATTTGGCCAGGTCGTTGACCTGGTTCACGGCCGCGTCGGCGTCCTGAATGGTCTTCTCGGCGTCTGCGATGATCGCCTTCCGCTTGGCCAGTTCACCGGTCACGGTCTTGATGTTGGTCAGACTGTCGCCGATGGTCTTGATGTTTTGATCGCTCAGGACCTCGTTGACGCGATCGAGCGTTTCCCCCGCCTTCTGGACAATGCCTCCACCGCCGGCCAGCAGGCTCGTCAAGGCATCAGTACGCGTATGAATGACGGGGGTCATGCCTGCTGGGGTCACGTCCTTGAGCAGTGGTTTTGAAGGCGTTCCGGCGCCGATCTGGACGTAGTTGACGCCAGTGATCCCCTGAGGCTCGAGCGTCGCCATGCTGTCCTGGCGGATCGGCACGTCCGACGAAACGCGCGCCTCGGCGATGACCATCGTCGCGTCCCTGGGATCGAGATAGATCCGGCTAACCTCGCCCACTTTGATGCCGTTGAAGTCGACTTCCCCACCTTTTGAGAGGCCGCGAACAGGTCCTTTGAACACGATGTCGTAGGTATCGAGGCTGCGCGAAAAGCCGTTGCCGGCCAGCCAGACGACAAACACCACCAGGCCGACGAACACGATCGCCGAGATCAGGCCCACCAGGGCATAGTTGGCGTTGCGTTCCATCAGGCCGGCTCTCGTTTGGCTTCCGCGGCCACACGTCCGCGCTCACCGTGGAAATAGGATTTGACCCAGGGGTGGTCGGACGACGCCACTTCAGCCACTGGCCCCATGGCGACGACTTTCCTGTCGGCGATCACCGCCACCTGGTCGGTAATCCTGTAGAGGCTGTCGAGATCGTGAGTGACCATGAACACGGTCAGTCGCAGGCTTTCGGAGAGGTCTTCGATCAAGTCATCAAACGCCGCTGCGCTGATCGGATCGAGTCCGGATGTCGGCTCATCGAGGAACAGCAATTCCGGATCGAGGGCCAGAGCCCTGGCCAGAGCAACGCGCTTGGTCATGCCGCCTGAAAGCTCCGATGGCTTGAGGCCGCCTGCGCCAGGCGGCAAGCCGGCCAGGGCAATCTTGAGGTCGGCCAGCTGATCGACCTCGTCCTTCGCCATGTCGGTGTGTTCATACATTGGCGCGGCGACATTCTCCCGCACCGTGAGGTTCGACCACAGCGCGCCGCGCTGGAACAGGACGCCCCAGCGGCGCTCGATCTCGGTCCACACCCGCCGCTTTGCGTAGCGGATGTCGCGGCCGAAAATGCGCACCGAACCCGCCTCGGGCTCCCTCAGGCCGATGATAGTGTTGAGCAGGACCGTCTTGCCTGCGCCTGAGCCGCCGACGATGCCGACCACTTGGCCCCGTGGCACGACAAGGTTGAGGCCATCATGGACCAGATTGTCGCCATACCGGGAGACGAGGCCGCGCACTTCGATGGGCGGAGCCTGGAGGTCCAGAAGCTCATCCGTGGGCCGCTCGGCGCTCAAATGTTGAGCTCCATGTAGATGAGCGCGAAAACTGCGTCGATCATGATCGCCGCGAAGATGGCGTGCACCACCGCTGCGGTGACCCTGCGGCCAAGGGACTCCACGTCTCCGCCCACCTCTAGTCCTTGACGGCAACCAATGCCGGCGATCACCACCGCCATGACTGGCGCCTTGGACATGCCGACCCAGAAGTGCGTCGCGCCAACGTTGTCGACCAGGCGCTGGAAGAACGCGGCCGGCGCCAGGCCGAGCGCCGCCCACGACACAACAAGGCCCCCGGCCAGACCGGCGAGTGTGGCGATGAATGTCAGCAAGGGAATGGTCATCAACAGCGCCAGGAAGCGCGGCAGGACCAGGGCGTCGAACGGATCCACGCCCAGGACCACCATGGCGTCGATTTCCTGGTTCATCTTCATCGATCCGATCTCCGCGGCGAAGGAGGAGGCGGATCGGCCGGCCAGCAGCAGGGCCGTGATCAGGATGTTGAACTCGCGCAGCACCCCAATCCCGATCAATTCGACGGCGAAAACCTGGGCGCCAAACTTGGCGAGCATGTTGGCGCCAACCATGCCGATGACCGCACCAATGAAGAAGGTGGTCACCGCGACGATCGGCATGGCGTCCAGGCCCGCCCGCTCCGCAAGCCCCACGACGGCCGCCCAGCGGATTTTCCGAGGGGCCCGCACGGCTCGCGCAACCGCGATCAGCAGGTGACCGTTGAAGACGATGCTGTCGTAGATATTGATCCCGAGGTCGACCACGCCCCGGCCAATCCGTTCGAAAAGGTCGAAGAAAGCGCGCGGCTGAACCTTGGGCGTCGACTCTGCCGTCAAGGCGTCGCGAACAAGTTCGATCAGTTTTGAGACCGCCGGTTGCGCGATGATTCGACCGGGCTGGCGAGATCCCTGAGCGGCGCGAAGCACCCCCCAGGCGCCCGAGGTGTCGCACTGACCGATCTCGGACAGGTCGATGTCCACGCCGGATTGGCCTTTCAGAGCCGAAGCCAGGCGCTCGTTCGCCGCCCCCATGTCGACAGCGGTCCAGTCGCCGACGAGGACCGCGACCGGCCCGTGTTCGGTCTCCTGGAGCCGAAAGTCGGCTGGTCGGTCCATTGTCCCTCAGACCCCTCCAAATACGGGGCGATATAAACCTAAGCTAAGGCTCCGCCATGCAAAACGCCATCGGCGGCCGTTTGGCTCCGCCTCAAGCGTCGCTTCGGGCTCTTGGTGCGTGGGTGATCCGCAGAAGGTTGGCCGCGCCGGGCGCGCCCAGGGGAGGCCCGGCAATGATCAGCACGCGGGCGCCGTTTGGGGCGAGACCCAGATCGGCGGCCAGATGTGCGGCCTCGTCGGTCATGGCCGCGACGCCGCGGGGTTGGGACGCCACGCGCGGCTCCAGGCCCCAGACCAGACCAAGCCGGCGCGCCACCGTGATCTCCGGAGCGATGGCCAGGATCGGATGAGTCGGGCGTTCGCGGGCCAGGCGTTTGGCGGTCGCCCCTGTCGTCGAATAGGCGACCAGACAGGCGGTCGATCTCGCCTCGGCGGCCCGCGTTGCCGCTGCGATCAAGGCGTCGACGTCCTCGTCGTCATCCGCGCCGTGCTCGGCTCGCATCAGGCTGCGCCAAAGCGGATCGGCTTCAACACGGCGAATGATGGCGTCCATCATCGCCACAGACTCGACCGGGTAGGCGCCAGCGGCGCTTTCCCCGGAAAGCATGAGTGCGTCGGCGCCTTCGTAGACGCCGTTGGCCACATCAGACGCCTCGGCCCTTGTGGGTTGCGGGTTGAAAGTCATCGAATCCAACATCTGGGTGGCGATGATCACCGGCGCGCCGCGACGTCGGGCCGCCCGCACGATGATCTTCTGCGCTACGGGCACCTCTTCGGGCGCCAGCTCGACGCCGAGATCGCCTCTGGCCACCATCAGTCCGTCGCTTGCGTCAAGGATTGGCTCCAGCTCATTGAGCGCGGACGGCTTCTCGATCTTGGCAAGCACGGACGCGCGTCCGGCGACCAGCCGGCGCAGATCGGTCATGTCGGATGCATTCTGGACGAAAGAGAGCGCCACCCAATCAACGTTCTGGCGAAGGGCAAAATCGAGGTCGGCCCTGTCTTTCGAGGTGAGGGCAGGGGTGTGAATGGCCACGCCCGGCGCGGCTACGCCTTTGCGGTCGGACAACCGATCGCCGACGAGCACTTCGGTCAGGACAAAGTCCGGTCGGGTCTCGGTCACCGCCAGCCGGACCTTTCCGTCATCGACAAAGAGAAGGCCGCCGGACTTGAGGGCCCGCAGCACTTCCGGATGGGGGAATTGAACTCGCGTGCGGTCGCCTGCCGCCGGGTCGAGGTCCAATCTCAGACTCTGTCCAGGCCGGACATCGGCGCCGCCGCCGGCGAATGCGCCAAGACGGAATTTTGGTCCCTGCAGGTCGGCGAGGATGGCGAGGGGCCGGCCGATCTCGGTTTCCGCCCGACGAACCGCGCGGACCGCAGCGCCATGGTGTTCATGATCGCCATGACTGAAGTTCAGCCGAAAGACGTCCGCGCCGGCCATCGCCAAGGCGAGCACCATTTCCGGCGCGCGGCTGGCCGGGCCCAGGGTGGCGACAATGCGCGTACGTCTCTGGCGGATCATCGCGGTGTCTTAGCGCGAGGAGGCGATGCGCCGCTATTCTACTGGCGCGGGATGGAGCTCATTTCTGAGTCTGATCTCGAAGTAAGCGCCCGCATCGCCGCGGACCGTCAGCTGGCCGCCGATCTGGTCGACGAGCGATCGGACCAGCCGCATGCCCAGACCGCCGTTCCGACGCTCCGCGTCTTCCGGCAGGCCTCGCCCCGCGTCTCGCACGGTGAGAAATAGTTCGCTGCCCTCGAGTCTGAATCGAACGTCAATCGGTCCGCCTTTGGGCGCCGGGTAGGCGTACTTCACTGCGTTGGTCACCAGTTCGTTGACCACCATGCCCAGGGGGATCGCCGCCTCTACCTTGACCAAGGCTGGGTCGGCCCTGACGCCCAGATCGATCTCCCTGTCGCTCGCCAGAGATCGCCGAAGGCCCAGGCAAAGGGCCTCCAGATAGGCGGCGAAATCGACACTGTCGGCGCCGCTTCCGTGAGTGAGGGCGCCATGGATCTCTGCGATGCTCTGCACCCTCGCGGCCGCCTTCATCAGTTCGCCGCGGGTCGCCTCGTCGGATTCCTTGGCCTGCAACTGCAGGACCCCGGCGACGATCGCCAGGTTGTTCTTCACACGATGGTTGAGTTCGTCGAAAAGCTCGGCTTGCCGGGCCTCGTTCGCCTTTCGCGCGGTGATGTCAAAGAAGAACTGTGCCAGTTGTCCTTCGCAGACGCGGATCAGGTGCACTTCATGCCAAAGTTTGTACAGGCGATTGAAGCGCTCGAAGACGACCGGCTCGCCTGTGGACAGGACCCGGTCGCAGAGTTTCAGCCAGCGCGTCCAATCATAGGGCGAATCGCTCAGACGGGAGCCGACAACTTCCGGACCGACATTCAACAGGCTCTGCAGCGCCGGATTGATTTCGATAATGGAGTAATCGACGAGCTTGCCCTCGTCGTCGCGGATCGCCTCGCAGATCGCAAAACCCTCGGGAACCGTCTCGAACAGCGTTGCATAACGCAGGTTGCGCTCGCTCATTTCGTCCCGGCTGCTATGCAGGCGATTGAGCAGGAAATGGACGTAGGAGCCAATGGCCACGACGGCCGAGATCGCCAGGGCGAAGATCATCAGATTGGCAAGGTTCGGCGCCTGAGATGAGAAAATCGGATCAGGCTCCGCCCGCATCACCAGAGCCCTGCTCGCGAAACCCAGCAAACCGGCGGCGAGCCCGGACCGCCAGCCGCCAATAACGCTGGCGATCAACAGGGCCGGAAAGAGAAGCGCGCCGGGCAGAACGCCTGGCGACAACCGGGTCAGTAACCAGGTCACGATCGTGGCGACGCCAATGGTGGCGACGGCGAGACCAAGCTCGGCGGCCAATCCATTCGCCCGCACATCTAGCACGCCCTCCTGAAAGAAGGGGCCGGGAGAAATTCCGGTCTTGGATCTGGCGGTCGCTTTATCCATCCTCACCTGAGATCCTATTGCGCCAGCGTCCTGGCCGCCTCGTCAATCATGGCGTCGGCTGCGTCGAGCACGGCGGCTGTGAGAACGATATACCGTCGGGCTTCGTCCCAGCGGCCACCCTCGATCGCCTCCCGCACGCCAGGCAGAGTCTTGGCGCCATAGCCGGTCAGGAGACCGGGCGCGTACAGCAGATGACGGTACCACGGCCGGCCTGGAAGACCGGCATCCTGGGTCAGACTTTGCTCGATGCCCTGGAGTATCAGGTTGGCCTTGGCGACTTCGGCAGGGTTGGGGTCGTGAACCGTCGCCAGATCATAGGCCTTCGCGCTCATCCGGAGCCGGTCGACGGCCACCTCAAGCGCAGAAAAGTCGATGTCGGGTGGGGTATCCTCCCGATCCGGCGGGCCCCAGGATTCCTTTGGGTCCGCCGCCAGGGCGTAGGCTTTGCGGTCGAGCAGGCGATCGACCCAGAGTGCATGTTCGCGACGCGTGGCGAGGAGCTTTTTGAGTTCCGCGATTTCGTCGCCGACGGTCGAAGCCAGATTGTCGAACCTGAACGGTTCGATTTCAGCGTCGGCGGCGCGAAGCACCAGGCGGCCTGTCAGCTTGGCGAGCGTCACACCATAGGCGAAACCGGGATCGCCGAAACGCGCGTAATGCTCGAATGTGTCGTAGGCGGAATGATAGACACCGCCAGACTGGCCCTCGCCGCCGAACCCGAGATTGATCGAAGCAATTCCGAGATGCTGGACGAATGGTGTGTAATCGGATCCGGATCCCAGATCGCCGATCGGCAACTTGCCGCTGCGTTCCGCTTCGGCCGCCCGGGCCCTGAGTACGGGTGAGGCGCCGGTCTCCACGGCCAGGACATCCAGGCGGGCAAGAGCACGATCTCGCACGGGCGAGCCGGTCTCCGGATCGGGTACGTCTCCGGCGGCCTGATCGATGAGTCCGCGCAACGTATAGCTCGCTTCAGATCCGAGGAATCCCCGGTCGTTGGTGTCGGAATTGATGTACATCACCGCCTTGGCTTGGAGTTCCTTGGCGTGGGCCTCGGCCCATTCCGTGGAACCGAGCAGGCCCGGCTCCTCGCCGTCCCAGCTCGCGTAGACAATCGTCCGCGCCGGCCGCCAGCCAGACTTGGCCAGATCACCAATGGACTTAGCCTCTTCCATGAGGGCGGTCTGACCGGCGAGTGGGTCCTGTGCGCCAAACACCCAACCGTCGCGGTGGTTGCCGCGGACAATCCATTGGTCGGGCTCGCTAGCCCCCGGCATCACCGCGATGACGTCATAGAGGGGGTGCTGATCCCAATTCGCCTGGACCACCAGGTGGACAGAGAGGCCATCGCCGCCGACGTGATAGGTGATGGGAAGCGCGCCTCGCCAGGTTCTGGGCGCGACTGGGCCACCCAGCGGCGCCAGGAAGTGGATGGCCTCGCCGTGGGAGATCGGAAGCACCGGAATGTGCAGGATCGTCTTGGCCTCGGAGATTGGAATTCTAGGCGCGCCTTCGACGGAGCCATAGCCCGGCGTCAGGGGGTCGCCGGCCTCGATCGGCATGTCTGCAACCGATCCCCGCTGGACGCCTTCGGCTGGCCGGGCTGGACCCTTGGGATAGGAATCCGCAGTGGCGTAGCCATCGTCGGCCGGGTCGGAATAGATGATGCAGCCCACCGCGCCGTGCTCGTAGGCAAGCTTTGGCTTCAGGCCCCGCCAGCCTCCGCCATAGCGAGTGATGACGATCTTGCCTTTCACTGAGACGCCAAGCCGCTGCAGAGCCTCGTAGTCGGCCGGCATGCCATAGTTGACGTAGACGAGCGGGGCTGTGACGTCGCCATCACCCCCATAGGCGTTCCAGGCCGGCAGACCGCCAGCCTGTCTGTAGCTCGTTTCATCGCCAGGTATCGGCGGCTCAGTCAGGTTGGCTGTGTAGGGCTGTGTTCCGAGCAGCTGCAGGAGTTCGGTCTTCGGCGTCGGATAAAGAACGCTGAAGACCTCGATGTGGGCGTCCCAACCCCAGGCCTTGAACTGCGCCAGCTCATATTCGGCGTTAGCCTTGTCGTGCGGCGAACCCACCTGGTTGGGCTCCGCGGCCAGCAGTTTCAGATGGTCGCGGATCGAATCGGCGGAAAGGTTCGAGTCGAATCGGGCCTCGAGCGCCCGTTCATTGGCGCTCCCGGCCGCCGAGAAGCCAATCAGCTTCGCCGGCTGGCCGAAGGCGGCGCCGGCGCAGAGTGCGCTCACGGCCACGCCCGCAAGAAATCCAACCCTGGATTGAGACACGCTCTCCGCCCTCGTGAAAATGACTTGAAGTGCGGGGGAGCTAGCACCTTGGGTCGGCGCCTCAAAGGTCGATCACGACGCGGCCTTTGATCGGCCGACCTCAACTTGTCGCGACGATGTAGCCGACTCTGGGGAAATGGATGTGCAGCCGACCCAGATCGGGGTCCGTCCGCTCAATCACGACGCGCTCGCGGTTTGCGGCGACAAGGTCCCCGCCTATCGGGTCGCGGCCGTAGTCGTCCGCCATCACCAGCACTTTTTGGCCTGGACTCAGGCCCTGCGGGTCGGCGGAATCGCGTTCGACCTGTTGCGCCGGCTCGGCGGCTCGCGCCGCCGCAAGCGCTTCGGCGGGAGTCATCTCGCTACGGCCGCCGTGACCGATCGCCTTCATCCGCTCTCGCCACGCGATGAGCCGATCGAAGCCACCGAGCAGCGGTTCGGCCAGATGAGGCGTGAAATTGCTCACGAACCAGACGTTCATGTATGCGGCAATGTCGGCCACGCCCGGGGCTTCGCCTGAAAGGAAAGGCGATCCGCCGGCCAGGGACGAGTCGATCCAGCCAGCCTGAGTCCGCCATTGTCCCCGCATGGGACCGGCGGCGGCTTTCATGGCGCCGACATCGAACGGCCGGCCCATCAGTTTCTCCCGGTCCTCGATGAAGGCGCGAGGCACGCTCTCGCCCAGTTCGGCGAAGATCACCGCCACCGACGACTGGAAGAAGACCCGATCCGACCACAGGTTGATTGCCCACCCGGCGCCTTCGGCAGACCCATCGACACCTGCGCGCCTCAGGATCTCGGCCATTATCACCTGGCTGTCGCAGTAGACATCTGCACCGATCTGCATCACCGGCGCCCGACGATAGCCGCCTGTCAGAGGCGTGAGTTCAGGCTTGGGCATGATCGTCGGCTGGATCACCGAGCGCCACTCCAGCTTGTGCAGTCCGAACAGGAGTCGCGGTTTTTCCGAGAACGGCGAAGTGTCGTAGTGGTGGAGGATGATGTCCATCATTGAACTCCTGGCCTCCAGCCCTCTGCGGAAGATGGAATCACATTATTGTTTCGTTACTTAGTCAGATCGTTTGGGACGTTGCATCAATCGATTCTTGCATGTCTTCGGCATAGGCAGAGAGATCGATGCCGGGGTAGCGCAGGGCCACGTCCCGCAGGGTCTGGGCGTTCCAATAGTCCGATCCTATCGGCGGCCAGCCGAACAGGTCGCGCTGACGGGGCGTCATGCGCACCATAGCCTCTAGCATGCCCGGTCTTTCAGCATGGTCCGGCCAGCTCATCTTGCCGTTCCATCGCCAGCCACGTTGCTGGAAGTCGACCAACATCACGAACCTCGATCGCTCCGGGGCGATGAAATTGGATCCGCGATGAAACACGTCGGTCCTATAGATGAACAGGCTTCCCGCCGGGCCTTCGATGCTGACCTCCTGGTCGTCAAAGCTGCCAACGGGCAGTCGCCGCGGATCCATTGGCAGTTCACTCCCGATGGGATGGGGTACGACCTTGGTCGGGCCGTCGGCCACCGTCACGTCTGAAAGCAGAATGAAGGTCGTCATCTGCACATGCCGGCCATCTAGGCGCGGGACGACAAGGGTGTGGTTGCCGAAGTCACGATGGTGGGGCTGGTCGTAATCGACCGCGCCCGCGTACTTGGCCCAGAGTTCGATCTTGTAGATTTCGATGTCTTCGCTTTGCAGGAACCGCTCGGCGGCATCGACGAGGTCCGGATAGATGGCGACTTGATTGAGCGCCCAGGAGTCGTACGGGAAGTAGCGAAGCCCTGCGAATTGACTGCGTGAAAAGCGAGGAAAGGCGGACGGGTCGGAAAAATAGTCCGCAGGCCTCGGGTAGATGTCCCACAGGGCTTCCTGGGCGCGCTGCAGCGTTTCCGCATCGAGGACATTCTCGACCAACGTAAATCCGCGATCCCAGATCTCGGCCAGCTTTTCGTCGGCTACGCGCACGGCTCTTGGCTCCGTCGTCAGGTTGCCGACCGGGATTAAGTTGGCCATTTTAGACTGACAAGAGGCCGCCGAAATTGCACATGAAATCCGTCCTTGCAGCCTTGCTGCTACTCTTCGCCAGCCCAGCGACCGCTGCGTCCGATCCGGCCGCAGCGCGGATCGAGGCCTTCGACGCTTCTCTCCTCTCGATCATGAAAGAGGGGCCTTCGCTTGGCGTGATGGGTCGCTTTCGCCGCTTCGAGCCGCTGGTCGAGGACACGTTCGATCTGCCGCTGATGACCCGGTTTGCGGTCGGCCCATCATGGGCCTCCATGTCGGACTCCGAGCATCAGGCGCTCATCAAGGCGTTCACGCGTCTGACGGCGGCCAGCTACGCCCACAACTTCGACCGCTACAACGGCGAGCGCCTCGAAGTGACTCCTGACGTCCAGACCCGTGGAGTGGACAAGATCGTGCAGTCGCGGCTGACACCGCGAGGCAAGGCCCCGGTTGCCCTTGTCTACCGCATGCGGCGGAGCGGCGGCGGCTGGAAAATCGTTGACGTCTATTATGACGCTATCAGCCAGCTCACGACCCGCCGATCGGACTTTGCTGGGCCCTTGGCCTCTGGAGGAGAGAAGGGACTGGCGGCGCACATCGACGCGGCGAGCGCCAAGCTTTTGAAGTGACCCTTCAGCCCTTGGTCGGGGGCGGCCCCATCAGGGCCGGCTGGAAGAGCAAAGCCGAGACCAGGGTCCAGACCAGCGAGATCATCAGGAGTTCGCCCATGCTGGCGGTGCCAGGATGTTGCGAGGCCCATAAGCTTCCAAAGCCGGTGGCTGTCGCCAGCGCGCTGAAGAAGATCGCACGGGTGAGACTCGATTGCAGAAGATGGGCGTTGCCGCTCCTCCAGGCCATGACGAAATAGATGTGAAAGGCGACGCCGATACCGAACAGGAGTGGCAGGGCGATGATGTTGGCGTAGTTGAGCGGCTGACCGATGATGACACAGGTTCCGAGCGTGAGAAGGCCGGTCAGGAGGATCGGCGCCATGGTGATGGCCACATAGCGCGGGCGCCGGAAGATGGCGAACAACAGCAGGGTGATGGCGATGAACGAAAGGACGCCGGCCTCGATGAAAGCGAACACGATCGTGCGGCCGCCTTCGTAAATGCCTACCGCCTCTCCTGTGGCGAGTGGCACAATAGTCTGCACTGACCGGATAAATCGCTCGAGTACGGCGTTGTCGTTCGAATCTCCCTTTGGGAAGACTGACACCCTGGCGCGACCGTCGGGCGCCAGCCAGCTGTTGTGGACATCGCTTGGCAGGCTTGCGATCGACACTGGCTGGGCCTGAAGCACTTGCCGGGTTTCGTTGAGCGTCGTCATCAGGCCTGGCGCCAGGGCTTGCGCGGCGCGGGCTCGCGCTTCGGAAGGCGCTGCGGCCAGCCAGGCCAGATCGTCAGCCAGCCTCTTCGTGGCGGCGGCGGTCGGGTCGGGGTTGCCGGCCGCCGCCAAGGACAGGTCCGACGACGTCTGTTTCAGACTGGCTATGACGGCCGCATCGCTCGGGGGCGGGTCGACAATGAGCGGGTCGAGGCTGATCCCCAGAAGTTCATTGGTGTCGGTGATGGCCGCCAGCTTCGGCCCTTGGTCCTCGGGCACGAAGCTCGAAAGGGTCTGCACTTGGGACACTTCGGGCTTGAGCCGAATCTTCGACGCGAGGGCGTTGGCCGCCCCGAGCGACGGGGCGATGACACTGATCTGATTGGGTGAAAGTTCCGGATCCCGCATCAGATCCAGCGTCGTTGAGACCGCCTCGGACTTGGTGTTTTCGAGGTGAAACGGATTGAAATCGAAATGCAGGAACGGGAGCAGCAGCAAAGAGGCCGCGCCCGCCGTCAGGGCGACGCCAAGCACTTGGCGACGACGTGAAAGAATGAAGTGGTCCAGGCGCTCAAGGTTTGCATCGGATGCGCTGGTGTCGACCGCGGGCGGGCTCAACACCATGATCAGGGCGGGTAGAAAAGTCAGGTTGAGCGCGACCGCCAGGAGCATGCCGACGCCGGCGATCACGCCAAGCTGTGAGACCCCTTGATAGGCGGTCGGGGCGAACGCCAGGAAACCTGAGGCGATGGCGATGGCTGCCAGGATTAGCGATCGCCCCATGCCGGCCGCTGCGGCGCCCAGCGCCGGGCGGACTCCGACGTCCGGCTGGTTCTCGGCGCGAAAGCGAACGGAGAACTGAATGCCAAAATCGATGCCGAGTCCGACGAAAAGCGGAATGAAGGCGACCGATATGACATTGAACCGGCCGAAGATGAGCAGGCCACACGCCATCGCCACCATCAAGCCGATCAACATGGTCACAAGAATCGCCGCGATCAGCCGTGGCGATTTCACCGCCATCCACAGCATGAAAAGGATCGCCGCCAACGCCATCACCGCGATCCACTCCGCGCCGCGGCGGATCGAGCCGAACTGTTCGTCCTGAAGGGGAATCGGTCCGGTTAGCCGGACCCTCACACCGTTCGCGGGATCAAGGTTGAGTTGCTTTGCGCTCTGGCGGACAAAGTCGCTGGGCTTGGATCCCGCCTCCAGATTGCCGAAGTCGAGGACCGGGCTCAGCAACACCATGCGACGCAGCGCCTCTGGGCGCGGCCGCCCGCCGCTGATCATGGCGCCCCAGGAGAAATAGGTTGGTCGTCCGGCGCGGATGTCGTCGAACGCTCGAGCGAGCCGCACGATCGGCGATCTGAGGTCGTCCAGCTTGGCTTGGCCGGTCGTCACGCCCTTGGCCGCCATCGACAGGGCGGTCATGATTCCGCGAAGGCTTGGATCCTGGGCCAACGGGCCCAGGAATGGCTGGGCGGCGACGAGCTGTTTCATCTGCTCTTGGACCTTAGCCGTCGATTCATAGAGCAGGCCCTCGCGGGCGAAGAAGTCGCTGTCAGGCCTCTGAACCAGACGATAGAGGTCGGGCCGGCCGGCAAGCTTTGCGGCAAGCGCGCCCGCGGCCGCGTCGGTCAGTTCGGGTGTCTTGCCGTCGATGACGACGACGATCTGGTCGCCCTGTGGCTGGAAGAGCCGATTGAAGGCGGCGTCGCGCATCCGGTAAGGCAAACTGCTCGAGACCAGGTTGTCGATGCTGCTCGTCATCGAGAAATGCGTGAAGACGAAGGCTGCCGCGGCCAGGGTCACGAGAATCGTCGCCACCAGCACCCACCAGGCGCGATCGCAGCATGCGAGCACCCAGCGTTCGACCATCGAGTTTCGGCCGAAGTGTCTAGAATTCGGCGACGTCAAATCGGGCTCCAGCCGAACTCAACGCATCCCGGAGCGGCTCGGGTCATTGCCGCACTTGATTGATTCGATAATCGGGCCACCTTTAGGCAGCTTGCGGACGGCGGAGCGTAGTGACCGAATGTTTCCATGGGTTTGCGCAACGCCCCGCCCGAATCCGGGTTCAGATTAGCGCTGTGAAGCGAGCCTTGCGCGCAATGCCTGTCGCCATAGCCGTGGCGCTGACTCTTTTCGCAGGGGCCGCTCCCGAGCCATGCCGGGCGGCGACTCGGGGCGATCCGTTCGAGAAGTTCAACCGCAAGCAATTCGAACTCCAGGAAAAGTTCAGCCGGTATACGATCGGGCCGCTCGCGCATCTGTACCGGGCGCTCACGCCCGGCGTCATCGGCAAGGCGATCCACAACATCATCGTCAATCTCGGGGAACCCGAGGTGTTCATCAACGACATGCTCCAACTTCGCCCCGGTCGGGCGGCGCGGACCGCCGTCCGATTCGTCGCCAACACCACCGTCGGCTTGGTCGGGATGATCGATGTCGCCGGCAAGACCGGTCTGCCGCATCATCCCAGTTCCTTTGGAGACACGCTCGGCCGCTATGGGGTGCGTCCGGGCCCCTACCTCTTCCTTTCCTTGATAGGACCCTCGACCATCAGGGACCTGGTCGGCAACGTCGTCGACGATGTGATCAATCCGCTCCACTTCGTCGCCTATCCCGAACGACAGACGGTGAGCATTTCTGTGGGCCTGACCAGCGGCGTCGACCAGTTCAGCAGGTCTGAGAACGACCTCCGCACTTTGCTGAGCAATGCGGCGGACCCGTACGCGACCTTGCGCTCGACATACCTGCAGAACCGCGAGGCGGAGATCAGTGGACAGACGACAATCCCGAACACCCTGCCGAACCTCGATGATCCCGGCGCCGACACCTCGACTTCGGCTAGGCTAGATTTCCAGGGCATTGTCCCGTCCGGGTCGAACCAGGCGGCGGCCCTCCTCGATCTGCCAGAGGGCGAGCACGGGCAGGCCGACGCAAAGGTCCCGCGCCCGTTTGATCAAGGAAAGGGCGACGGCCGCCTCGACGTTCAGGCCGAACAAGGGTCCGAGGACTGCATAGCCGACCTCCTGTACGCCCAGGCCCATCGGAGCGATGAACGCCGTCGTGCGCAGCGCGGCGATCAGGGCTTCCAATCCGATGATATCGAAAAGGCGGACCTCGAGACCCGCAACGCGCAACACCAACCAGACGCCCGATCCGCTGAGGGTCCAGGCGCCAAGATGGAGCAGGATCGCCAGCAGGATGCGGCCTGTCCGGCCGTGCAGATCGCTGAGCAGACCGCCGGTTTCGACGGCGTGGGCGGCGGCGGTCGGAAGAACTCGCTCGACCAGGCGCGTCACGAAGGTCATTCCTCGTCGCTGTAGGGCAACCAGACTGACCGCGGCAGCGAGCGTCAGAGCGAAGCCGATGACGGCGGGACCGCCGAGTTCCGCATGTTTATCGAGACGGCCTGCCAGGAGACAAAGGCCGAACAGTGTGAAGCCCACCTGGGCGATGAGCTCGGTCGTCGCGTCGACCACTGTTGTGGCGAGGGCCCAGGACCCGGACAGACCGGCTGACGCCGCCGCGCGTGCGCCGATGGCGAGTCCGGCCAGATGGGAAAACGGCAGGAGCTCGCCGCTGGCGTCACGGACCAGCCGGGCCCAGAGGTAGATGCGAAGGCGGCGCCAGGGCCAGGGTCTTTCCAGAACGAACCAGGCCAGTGTCAGCACCGAAAGCGGCACGGCGCTGTAGGCGATCAGGATCCCGAGGCCCCTCCAGCCGATAACTCCTAACGCAGCCGTGATCTGGCCGAAGCCAATAAAAGCCACGACCCCAGTCGCCCCGGCGAGACCGACGGCCGCGGCCAGTATGAGGAATCGCTTCAAGGAATCGGGCTCAGGTCGCCGGCGCGAAACGTCGCGCCAGCCGGACCATGGCTGGAATGAAGCGGGGCCGGACAAGGCGGGGGTCGTAAGGGGCAAGTCGCCGGTCGTTCTCGGCTAGGCAGACGTCAACCAGGCCGCGTAGCGGGACATTCAGCCCGACGTGATGCACTCCCGTGACCGTGAAATTGCCGCCTTCGCGCCCCCCCAAGCCGCGGGCCAGGCCCATCCGTTCCCACGCAAGGAAAGTCCACACGGCGGCCACCCGCAATTCAAACAACGGCCTGCGCCACCACGGCAGGTTTCGACGCCGCCACGCCACCCAATTGACGAAGAACAGGATATGCCGGGCCTCCTCGTGCATGACCGGTTCGAAGGTGTCCACCAACTCCGGCGGGAAGAAGCCTGAGCGTCTGGCGAGTTCGAAAAGACCGAAGGCGAAGAAGCTGTCGATGCACTCCGAAAAGCCGGTCACCATGAAGGCCCATTCCGGATCTCTCGGGTTGCGGTATTCCGGCTCGGTCTCCAGCTTGATGCCATAAGCCTCAACCAGATTTGCCAGGACGCGCTTGTGGCGCGCTTCCTCGAAGGCATTGAGATCGACGGCCGTACGCAGCAGTTCGTCCGCCTCGACCACGCGCGCGTATGATTTCACGTTGCGGCTGGCCTTGCCTTCGGTCTGCACCGCGATATCCCAGATCGGCAGGGAAACGAGGCGGTCGCGGACTTCCGAATCAAGCTTGGGCCAATCGATGACGGCCGGCTTGTAGGGATTGAAAGTCTCCAGCAGCGTGCGACAGAAGAGCTGTTTGTGGGCTTCGCTTCCCAGGCTGAACGGGCCGGCCGAGGTCCCTCCGACAGCCAGCGCGCTGCTCCAGTGATCGGCGCTTATGTCAGTCACTGTCCGGCCTCTCGCCGTTGATCAAACAAAATCCTGATATCCTCCCACCTGGAGGCCCGAGATGGCTTTCCTGGCGCCATCCGAGGTGAGCGCGGCCAGTTCACCGCGATAGTCATACCCGGACGCCGATCCTGGGAAGACGTTGTCCGTGGCCGGGTGCAAATAGACCTCGCTCAGGCCTGGCGGAAGGGCGTTGATCACGCCCGCCAGCCTCGGCGCCGTCATGTGGCCGCTCCAGCGCAAGCCGAAAACCTGATCAGGTGTGACCACTCCCGCCCGGCGGAAGCAGACTGAAGCCCGCTTCGCCCACCACGCCGCCATCCGGTCAGTCCAGCCCGCCGCGCCCGGCTCGATAGTCGTAAGGGTTGCCGCCGGTTCGACCGGCGCCCTGACGGCGCGAAGGCCGAAGCGCGCACCGATGCGGGCGGTCACGGCGGCGATCGTGGGATGGACGTGAAAGTGCTTGTGGGCGTTGACATGGTCGAGGACGAGACCGGTGGCTGCGAAAGCGAAGAACTGGGCTTCGATCTCCGCCCCCAGTTCCCGTCTCGCCGTCGAAGAGGCGAGTATGATTGCGCCCATGGCGGCCATGTCATTTCGAAAGGCCCCCTCCCCGTTGACCAGATGAGGAACCTGCTCGGGCGGCAACACGGGCCGCCCGTCGGTCAGGACAAGGTGCAGGCCCACGCGCAGGTTCGGCAGATTGCGAGCCACCGCGACCGCCTCCGCCGCCGCCGGCGCCCCGACCATCAGACTGGCGGCCGAAAGAACCCCTTGCTCATGTCCGATCCTCACCGCCGCGTTCACGGAGCCATGCAGGCCGAAATCGTCGGCTGTGATCACGAGTCGGCGATCGGACATTTGGGATCGGGACGGGCCCCATTCAGGCGGGCGCCGAACGTCGCTCCTTCAGGAATTCGAAGAATTCGGCGCCTTCGCGCAGGCGCCGCTTCATCATCTGCGGGCTGCGGATCATCTCGCTGGCGATGTCGCCGATCTTCCTCGGGCGGAAATAGAAGCTTCGATAGAAGGTCTCGACGCTTTCAAAGATCTCGGCGTGGCTGAGGTGCGGATAATGGAGGGGCGCGATCTGCACGCCATGTTCGTCGACCAGTTCAGCGTTGGCGGCGTCGAGCCAGCCGTTGGTCACGGCCTGGTCGTGCAGGAAGGTTCCCGGGTAGGGCGCGGCCAGCGAGACCTGGATAGTGTGCGGATTGATCCTGGCCGCCCAGCGCCGGGTTTCCTCCAGCGTTTCGCGGGTTTCGCCTGGCAGGCCGACAATAAAGGTGCCGTGGATGGCGATCCCGAGATCGTGGCAGTCCTTCGTGAACCGCTCGGCGACTTCGACCCTCATGCCCTTTTTGATGTTGTGGAGGATCTGCTGGTTGCCGCTCTCGTAGCCGACCAGAAGCAGGCGAAGGCCGCCATCCTTCATGACCTTGAGGCTGTTGTAGGGGACATTGGCCTTGGCGTTGCACGACCAGGTGACGCCCAGCTTGCCAAGTTCCTTCGCGATCGCCTCGGCGCGCGGCAGGTCGTCGGTGAAGGTGTCGTCGTCGAAGAAGAATTCCTTGACCTCCGGAAAGGCCTTTTTCGCCCAGGCGATCTCTTCGATCACATGGCCGACGCTGCGCGTGCGATAGCGATGGCCGCCCACCGTCTGGGGCCACAGGCAGAAGGTGCAGCGCGATTTGCAGCCGCGGCCGGTGTAGATCGAGATGTAGGGGTGCTTCAGGTAGCCGATGAAATAGTTGTCGATTGTCAGGTCGCGCTGGTAGACCGGCGTCACGAAAGGCAGGCTGTCCATGTTCTCCAGGATCGTCCGATCCGGGTTGTGGATGATGACGCCGCCGTCATTGCGGTAGCTCAGCCCATCGATGCTCTCCAGCGGTTTCTCATCCGCCACATCCTTGATGGTGAAGTCGAATTCGTTGCGGGCGACGAAATCGATGACGGGCGCCGACCGCAGACTGCCTTCGGCATCGACCGCAACCTTGGCGCCGATCAGGCCGACCTTCAGGTCAGGATTGACCCCTTTCAGCGCTTCGGCGGTCTTTACGTCCGAGGCGAAGGAAGGGCTGGAGGTGTGCAGGACTGCAAGGTCAAAGTCCTTGGCCAGCGGCGCGACCTCGGCCAGCGAGAGCCGGTGCGACGGCGCATCGATGAGCCGGCTGTTTTCCACAAGGGCGGCAGGCTGGGCGAGCCAGGTCGGGTACCAGAACGACTTGATCTCGCGCTTGGCCTGGTAGCGCGACCCGGCCCCGCCATCGAAGCCCTCAAATGACGGGGCCTGCAGAAATAAACTTCGAAGCATTGGTTCCCTCAGGGATGAAGCAGGGCGCCCTCTCGGCTCACCCGATAGCGGGAGCCGCGCCAAGCCACGCTCTTGACTCCAAAACTGGCGATGAAAAGGCCAAATGCCAAGATGTCGCTGATCGGTAAGAGCCACCAACGCCCTACGCCCGCTCCAATGACGGCGTCGATGCAGAGCTTGAAGCAGATCCGCAAGACGATGACGGCGGCGACCAGATCGAGCATCAAAGGCAGAGGTCCGAGCAGGGCAGTGGCGATCAGTATCAAGGGCAACGGGTAGGTGATCACGCTCCCTCCGTAACCCCAAGGGCTCACCTGGCGCACTGCGCGCGCCCAGCGCAGCTCACGGCGGATGAAGTCTCCAGCGTTGTCTTCGTCGCAGACGTGGGCGACGATCATCGGCGGCATTGCGATCTTCAGCCCAAGGCGGCGCACCGCCCGGCCAATTTCATAGTCGTCAGCCAAATGGTCGGCGAACGCGGCGAAACCCCCGACGAGGTTCAGCACTTTGGCGCGCAGGGCGATCGTCGAGCCGAAACAGGGCTGGGCGAGCCTGAGGGTCTTGCCAAGGATGGCGCCGGGAATGAATTGATAATTGATGGTCATGGCCGAGAGTTGTGACCAGAACCCTCCTGCTTGCTCGCCGACATAGTAGCAGGTGACAAGCCCGACGCCCGGTCCGGCGAGGGTGTCGACCACGGTTCGCAGATAATTCGAGCCCACGACGATATCGGCGTCGCTCAGGACCAGGATCTCATGCTTGGCGGCGCTGACGATGTTGATGAGGTTGGAAGCCTTCAGGTTCGCGCCATGGATACGCGGATCGATCCGAAGCTCGATGTCGAGTTCGGGGTGTCGTCTCTGCACGTCGCGCACCACGGCGATCGCAGGATCGTCGGCATCGTGCACGCCGAACAGAATCTGAACCTCTCCCGCATAGTTCTGACGGCAGAATCGCTCGAGAGCGTTGCCGAGGCTCGCCGGAGCGCCCTTGAGCGGTTTGATGATCGTGACCGGCGGCGAGGCCGAAGGCCCTCGTTTCGCACGGGCAAAGCTTGACGGAGCCACCAGCGCGGCGACCAACATATAAAGCACGCCCAACTGCGAAAGGATGAGCGTGGTCCACCCCAGGGCGTTCTCGATCGGCAAGATCGTGTCCATTCACACTACCCAACGCTACGCCGGTCCACGATCAGCAACGAACTCAGACCAACCACTCAACGCGAGGCGTCCCGCATCCACATTACGCGCGCCAGCCTAAGTCGGATAGACGCGCGCGGCCGCTAGCAAAACCTCGATCCGCGCATTTCTGAGGAAGGGTCAAGCCGCGCTTCGGCTGCTTTCGCCCGCATGTGGTTTGCTCCCAGGTCATCGGCAGAGGTTCCGAATTCAAGCCCGCGGTTTTCCACCGCATCATGGGAGAACCAAAACAATCGACGCGGACCGATGAACCGAGAATGACGTTCGGTGTTTCCGGAGTGACACAAATCTGTGAGTTTGGATAGCTAAGCACCGACGACGTGAGCCCCGGCGGGTTCTGCGTGGCTCACCCGAGCGCCTGGGCCACGGGTTATCCGTCTGGCGGCGCGCCCATCAACGAGGCATTGGCTCATGGCGTCGCGCCGCCGTGTACACTGGGTATTGTGGCTGCTGGGCGCGATTGCCGTCGCCCTGGCGCTCTGGGCCATATTCGGACACCACGGCCGCAAGCCCACACCACCGAAATCCGTGCCCGTGACCGCCGCGGTGGCCAAGACCCAGGACTTGCCGATCTCTCTGACCACCCTTGGGGCGGCCCAGGCCTGGACGAGCGACCAGATCTTTTCTCAGGTCAGCGGCAAGCTGATCCGGGTCAACTTCAGCGAGGGCGCAAACGTGCGGGCCGGTCAGGTCCTGGCCGAGGTTGACCCCGCGCCCTATCAGGCGGTGTTGATGCAGGCCGAGGGCGCGCTGCAACGCGACCAGGCGATCCTTGCCGGCGCCCAGAGGGACCTGGCGCGTTACGCCCTTCTCAACGCCACGGACTCGATTGCGCGGCAGACCTACGAGGACGAACTCGCCACCGTCAAACAGGACGAAGGTCTGGTCGAACTGGACCAGGGGGAGGTCAAGTCCGCCAGGGTCAACCTCAGCTGGACCCGCATCGTCTCGCCGATCAGCGGTCGCGCCGGCGTGCGTCTGGTCGATCCTGGCAACCTCGTCAGCGCCAGCGGGTCTCAAAGCAGCGTGCCCAGCACCGTGGCGGCGACAAACGCCAGCACCGCGCCGACGTCAGTCGGCGGCGCGTCGGCCAGCGGCGCTGGAGGCTCGGCCATCGTAACGGTCAACCAGATCGAACCGATGGCGGTCACTTTCACCGTGCCACAAGGGGAATTCCAGCGACTCCTGGATCTGACCTCCGGGTTTCGAACCGCCTTGCCAGTCAAGGCGACGAGCCAGGACACAGGCGCTCCCCTCGGAGACGGCGAACTGCGCGTCGCAGACAATCACGTCGATCCTTCCACCGGAACTGTCGAGCTGAAGGCCAGATTCGCCAATCCGGGCGACAAGCTGTGGCCGGGTCAGTTCATCAATGTCGTGATGACCTTGCAGACGCTCAGGAACGTCGTCACCGTACCGACGACAGCGATCAATCGAGGTCCAAACGGGACCTTCGTCTTCATCATTGGCGCCAACCATCACGTCTCTATGCGGCCGGTGAAGGTCTCCTGGACCCAAGGTGATCTGTCCGTTGTCAGTTCGGGTCTGACGGCCGGTCTGATGGTCGTCACCGATGGCCAGATGATCCTCAAGAACGGGTCGCTCATCCGCGTAGTCAGGATGTCCGAGGGCGGTTCGTGAGTATTTCCAGCCCGTTCATCCTGCGGCCGGTGGCCACCTCTCTGATGGCGATCGCATTCCTGCTGGTGGGGATCGTCGGCTACATCAGCCTGCCGGTCGCCTCGCTTCCGAACGTCGACTTTCCGACTCTGCAGATTTCAGCCTCGCTTCCGGGCGCAAGCCCCGAGACCATGGCCTCGAACGTCGCCACGCCCCTGGAGCGCCAGTTCTCCCAGATTCCCGGCGTCACTCAGATGACCTCGGTGAATTCATTCGGCTCGACCAACATCACCCTGCAGTTCGAACTCGATCAGGACATCAACACCGATTTCGAGCAGGTCCAGGCGGCGATCAACGCAGCGAGCGCCCAGCTGCCGAGCAATCTGCCGGCCCAGCCGACCATCCGCAAGGCGAACCCGGCCAATCCGCCGATCATGATTCTATCATTGAGTTCGGAGACCCTGCCGTTGGATGTCGTCGACAACTACGCCGACATCATCCTGGCGCAACAGGTCTCCCGCATCGACGGCGTCGGCCTGGTCTACATCGGTGGCGAACAGAAGCCTGCTGTCCGCATTCGCCTGGATCCGCGAAAAGTCGCCGCCCGCGGCCTGCAGATCGATTCCGTCCGCCAGGCGATCGTTGCGGCGACCACCAACCAGCCGAAGGGCAACATCGTCGGCCCGAACCGGGGTCTTACCGTCTATGCCAACGACCAGATCCTCAGCGCCGAGCCGTGGAACGATCTTGTCGTCGGCTACCAGAGTGGCGCACCGGTGCGGATCAAGGATCTCGGCGATGCGATCCAGAGCGTCGAAAACGACCAGATCGGCGCCTGGATCTTTCCCGGCAAGGCGAACACCGACCCCACCCTGACGGGAGGCCGGAGCATCCTACTGGTCATCCGCCAGGAGCCGGGCGCCAACGTCATCAAGACCGTTGACCGGATTCGAGCGGCCCTGCCGCGTCTGCAGGCTGACATTCCGCCTGCCATCGCCATTCACGTCCTCATGGATCGGACGCAGACCATCAACGCCTCGGTCAAGGATGTGAAGATTACCCTCGGGATCACCGTCGTCCTGGTGGTGATCGTGATCTTTCTGTTCCTGCTCGACGTTCGCGCCACACTGATACCGAGTTCGGTCATTCCGCTGGCGCTCTTATCGGCCACGGCGGTGATGCTGGTGCTGAAGTTCAGCATCGACAATCTGTCATTGATGGCCCTGACCATCGCCGTTGGCTTCGTGGTCGACGACGCCATCGTCATGGTGGAGGTGATCTGGAAACGGATCGAGCGCGGGGAAAAGCCTCTCGATGCGGCGCTGGCGGGCTCCGGCGAAATCAGTTTCACCATCCTCTCGATTTCGATCTCGCTCATCGCGGTGTTCACGCCGCTGATGTTCATGGGCGGCGTCGTTGGCCTCTTGATGCGGGAGTTCGCCATCACCCTGAGCGCGGCGGTTCTGGTCTCGCTGTTCCTGACCCTGACGCTCACGCCGATGCTGTGCGGCAAGTTCCTGAAGCAGCCGAAACCACCGAACAATCCCTTCACCAAACGCGTCGCCGGCGGATTCCATGCTTTGGAAAGCGGTTATGCGAGGGCTTTGGACCGGGTGCTGCGTCACAAACTGCTGACGCTGATCGTTTTTATCTGCACCATCGTCGGCGCCGGCGTCCTCTATGCCACCGCCCATACCGGCTTCTTCCCGCAGCAGGACACCGGCTTCCTCAGTGGCGTGATGATCACGTCTCAGGACGCCTCCTTCACCAAGACCTCGCGCAAGATCGATCAGGTGGCGAAAGTCATCGGTTCCGATAACGGCGTGTCGGGCTTCGGCATGTTTGTCGGCCAGGGCGGTCAGAACCAGGCCAACCTCTACATCGCCCTCAAGCCCAAGGATCAGGGCCGCAAGGCCAGCGCCGACGAGATCATCACAAGACTCCGGCCACAGCTTGCACGGCTGGTCGGCGTTCAGACCTTCCTGCAGGCGTCGCAGGACATCAACGTCGGCGGCCGCGCCGGCCAGGCGCAATACCAGTACACCCTGGCCGACCCCGACCTCGACGAGCTCGACAAATGGACACCCCGGCTGCTGGCGGACATGCAACAGCTGCCGCAGCTGCGCGATGTCAGCTCGGACCAGGAGTCCGAGGGCGCCGCCCTCAACCTGACCATCGATCGCGACGCGGCCGCCAGGTTCGGCATCACCCCGACCCAGATCGACACCGCCGTCTACGACCTCATCGGCCAGAACGAGGTGGCGCAGTACTTCACGACGCAGAACAGCTATCACATAGTGTTCGAGGGGACGCCCGTCCTGCAGACGACGCCGGACCTCTTCGACACGGTCTATCTGACCTCGCCGCTCACCAACAAGTCGGTGCCGCTGTCCCAGTTCGTCAAGGTCGATCCCAACGGGTCGAGCAGCCTCACCGTCAATCACCAGGGCGAGTATCCGGCTGCGACCCTGTCATTCAATCTCGCGCCGGGCGTCTCCCTCAGCCAGGCGACCCAGGCCGTGCAAGCGGCGCGAGACCGGTTGGGCGCTCCGCCAACCGTCACCGGCTCGTTCCAGGGGACGGCCCAGGCCTTCCAGCAATCCCTGTCCAGCGAACCGATCCTGATCGGCGCCGCCCTGATCGCGGTCTATGTCATCCTGGGCGTGCTCTATGAGAGCTTCATCCACCCGCTGACGATCCTATCGACCCTGCCGTCGGCCGGCGTGGGCGCCCTGCTGGCCCTCAAGGCCGCCGGCCAGGACCTCAATGTCATCGGCATCATCGCGATCATCCTGCTGATCGGCATAGTCAAGAAGAACGGGATCATGATCGTCGACGTGGCCCTGAGGCTCGAGCGCGAGCATGGGCTCTCGGCCGAGGACGCGGCCCGCGAGGCCTCCCACCAGCGGTTGCGGCCCATCCTGATGACCACCGCCTGCGCGGCGCTGGGCGGGGTGCCGATGATCCTGATGCACGGGACGGGATCGGAGTTCCGCCAGCCCCTCGGTTTCGCCATCGTCGGCGGCCTTGCCGTTTCCCAGGCTCTGACCCTGTTCACCACCCCGGTGGTCTACATCTACCTCGACCGCTTGCGCCGTCGCTTCGGCGAGGGCGATCGCGAGAAGGCGCCGGAGCCTGCCCCGGCCTAGCCGCCGCTCTCGGTCAACAGCTCAGCCAGATAGCTCTTCCAGGCCACAGCCCAGGTGTGGGTGCCGTGGCCGTGGGTCAGGTCGGACACCGGCAGCAGGACGAACCGACCGTGCGCCAGACGCGGAGCCTCCCGCTCGGCGATCCCCAGCTCAGGCGGGTTGATGAAATCGTCGGCCGAATTCACCCACATCACCGGCGCAGTGATCTTTTCCAGATCGGCCGAGGGGTCATAGTCCCGCGACGAATCCACCTGATAGATCAGGTCGTTGGCGTCGAGGTCGGCATAGGCCTTGGCCATTGGACCAGTCATGAAACGGTCGACATCGGCGGGAGTCGGCATGGCCTTCTGCATCTGTCGGGGGGCGCTGCCGGCGATGATCAGGATGTCTTTCGCCGTTGTCAGCCCCTGGGTGGGCTCGCTGCGATAGTCGCCGCCCTGCCAGGCCGGGTCCGCCTCGATCCCGTCGACGACCATGCGCCGCCACAACCGGTTGCGCCCGGCGATGGCCACCGGCAGGCAGGCAAGCGGCATCAACGCCCGGGCCGCGTCCGGCCATTTCTCGCCCCACATGAAGGTGTGCATGCAGCCCATCGAGGTGCCCATCACCAGCCTCAGCTGGGAAACACCGAGGCCGTCGGTCACCAGGGCGTGCTCGGCCCGGACCATGTCGTCATAGCCATAGTGGGGAAAGCGCATGCGCAGGCCGTCGCTGGGCTTGGACGAGGTGCCATGGCCGATGTCGTCCGGCAGGATGATGAAGTGGGTCCGCACGTCCAGCAGCTGCCCGGGGCCGAACAGCTCGTCTGCGAATTGCGGGCGCAGGAACTGCGCCCCTGATCCGCCGGTGCCGTGCAGGATCAGGACCGCGTTGTCGATGCGTCCGGCGCCGTCGCGATGCGGCGCGCCCAAGGTTCGGTAGTGGATGCGCAGGTCCGGCAGGGATCCGCCGGCCTGGAAATGGAAGTCACGGAGGGTGAAATCGCCCTCTTTCACCGGCCAGGTCTTCGCAGGTTGGGCGAGGGTGGCCGAAGCGAGCATGGCCGCCCAGGCGGCGCCGATCAAGGTCCTGAACATGGTCCGCATCCTGTCCTCCCGTGCCGGGCTCCTTTGCCTCTGGGCCCCCAGGTCATAGAAGAAGCGCAAGGCGGACGCATCGCAATTGGCGCCGGACTTCAAGGACAACTCATGACCGATGCCGTGAAGATCACCGCCTACGTCGACCGCCTGTGGGATGAGGCGGTCACGCCGACGCTGATCGATTATATCCGCATCCCCAACAAATCTCCGGCCTTCGATCCGCAATGGGCCGAGCACGGTCTGATGGACAAGGCGGTCGATCTGCTCGAATCCTGGGCGAGAGAGCGTCTGCAGGCTCTGCCGGGCGCCACGCTCGAGGTGGTCAGGCTCGAGGGGAGAACCCCCGTCATCCTCATCGAATGCCCCGGCGAGACCGACGACACGGTCCTTCTCTATGGCCACCTCGACAAACAGCCGGAAATGACCGGGTGGTCCGAGGGTCTGGGTCCCTGGACGCCAGTGCTCAAGGGCGACCGGCTCTATGGCCGCGGCGGCGCGGACGACGGCTACGCCATGTTCGGCGCGCTCTCGGCCCTCCTGGCGCTCCAGGACCAGGCCGTCCCGCGGGCGCGATGCGTCATTCTCATCGAGGCCTGCGAAGAGAGCGGCAGCTACGACCTCCCGGCCTATGTCGACCATCTGGCCGCACGCATCGGAGACCCCTCGCTCGTGGTCTGCCTGGATTCCGGGTGCGGCAACTACGACCAGCTCTGGCTCACGACCTCATTGCGCGGCCTGGTTGCGGGCGTGCTGCGGGTGGAGGTTCTGACCGAAGGGGTCCATTCCGGCGACGCCTCGGGCGTGGTCCCCTCCAGCTTCCGCATCCTCCGCAGCCTGATTGCTCGCCTCGAGGACGAGGACACGGGCGAAATCCGGATGTCCCAGCTCCACGACCACATTCCGCCCGAGCGAATG
>DASXCH010000023.1:0-2319 GCA_036491275.1 Caulobacteraceae bacterium | reverse complement strand
GGCCGGATCATCGGGCAGGGACGATGCCGTGTCCATGGCACCGATTATACCAGAGAATTGCTGTTATGCAAATCTCTTTCGGATGAATCTCCCCGGGTTTTCGAGGGGATGGAGGCCGCGGGCCGGAACCGCCGGCGTCGTCGCGCCGCCTCCGGGTCGATGCCGGAGAGGATCATGGCCAGTTGCGCCGGGTCCAGCTCGATGCCGTCGCGATCGCCGGCGTCGGGCACCCGGAAGCAGCCGAGTTCGAGCCGCTTGAAGCTGGCATCACAGGACCCTCGTTGTTGTGGCGTTATACAAAATTCGTGCAGTCAGGCCGGTGCCGCCATTAGGCGTCGGTCTTGATTGTCAACGGCCGGGACGGCTCTTGGGAATGACCAACTCGGGATGCCGTGCGGCGATCCAAGAGCTTTTTCCTCTCGCCAGTTGCCGTAGCCGACGGACCTCGTCCTTGTCGGCCCATACGATCAGATGCTTCCCCGAAGGCGTGCGGCGCGAGTGGATCCAACCCCGCTTGACCCAGTAGTGGACCTTCTGGGCGATGACGCCGAGTTTCCGGGCCAGGTCGGGGATCCACCATTCGCCCTCACCGACGAGATCGTCGCGGAACAGTTCTCCGACGAGGCCGAGATCACGAACCGACGACCCGATCGTGGCCGCCGTGAACGCGCCCCGACGGCGCGGGGGAACGAAGCCCTCGGCGTTGAGCCTCGCGGCGACTTGCGCCAGGTGAAGTCCCTCCTGATGGAGCCGCCGGATTCGTTCCGTGAGGCGTCGAAAATCTTTCAGCTGCTCATATCTGCCGACGGGCCGCGCGACCTGATGTCGTGTCGTAACGCCACCATGCCAGACGATCGTCACCTCATTGCACCCGGTCGCCTTGTCGGCCACGACGATGACTCGCTCCACGACGCAGCGCACGATCTGTTTGCGATCCTGCGCCGACGTCCCCGGGGCGTGCCAGAGCGCGGCGACGCCCTCGGATAGGGATCGGATCCGTCGTAGCTCGGCACCGCTGAGCGTCGCCGGCAGTTTGGCCAAGAACCGGTGGTAATCCTCCTCCGCCTGGCGTCGCTCCTTCAGCGCGTCCTCCCACCGCGCCTCCAGCGTACGCGCCACGAGTCGGTTCTCGGGCTCCACGGCGTGATAGCGGCGCTCGGCCCTCTCGACGTCCTGTCGCGCGCGCTCGCGGGCCTGATTCCATTGATCGTGGAGACGCTTGCGGTCCCGTTCGACGCCCTCGATGGCTCGCAGGCTGAGTTCGAGCGCGGCGGGCTCCAGGGCACGGAGCACTTCCCTCGCGACCAGGTCGTCCAGCGTCGCCGCCGTGATTCGACCGCATGGCTCGTCCAGGGCCATGCGCCAATACTCGCCGCAGTAATAGCTGGGCTTCTGATCCGTCTTGTACCTGGGCGTCATGTGATGATCACGCTTGCCGCATACGACCAGGCCGGGCAGCGGCGCCCCGCCGCGTTTCGGCACGCCCCGGGCGTCGTGGAGCGATCGATTCCGCTTGAGCCGCCCTCGGTTCGACATGTGAGGATCCCAAGGCACGTAAGCCGGAAGCCGATCTCGAAGCAGCACGGGCAACTCCTCGGGGGGCACGAACCACTCGCCGCCCTCGACGCGCCCCGTCGCGGGGTCCACCGCCCCCGCGCGGTGCATACCATAGGCGTATGCTCCTGCATAGATAGGGTGTCGCAGGATCGACAGGATCCGGGCGGGAGACGGTGGCCTCCACTCCAGCTCCCCGATGCGGCCGCCGCGCCGGCGGCGAAATCCCAGTCGCAGGTCATTCGCGACCGGGTAACGAAAGACCGCATACGCGGAACCGAGTTCCTCGAACTTCTCGAAGACCAACCGGATCATCCCACGCGCCTGTTCGTCCGGCTCTTGAATGATCTCGCCCGTGGGCGCCTTGAGGTATCCCAGGGGGACGGCCAGGAACAGTTCGCCACGCTCCGCCTTGTCCCGACTGCCGCGGAGCAACCGATTGTGCATCGTAATCAGCTCATATTCACTCATGGCGCTTTTCATGCCAAGGAGAAGTCGGTCGTTGCTGTCCAAGGGATCGTGGACGCCGTCTTGATCGCACAGCAGGGCCTGAAAGATACCGCAGACGTCGATGAGGTGATGCCATTCCGTATTCGACCGCGACAGCCTGCTGAGTTCCAACCCCAACACGATCCCTACATGGTTCAGGCTCACTTCCGTCATCAACCGCTGGAATCCCGAGCGATTGTCGGCCGACTTGCCGCTCTGGCCTTGGTCCTCATCGATAATCAGCACTCGCTCCGCCGGCCAGCCAAGCCTTTCCGC
>DASXCH010000022.1:0-3683 GCA_036491275.1 Caulobacteraceae bacterium | reverse complement strand
GGCGCGGGTTGTTCGCTTCAACAAGGCGATCATCGCCGCCGGCTCCGAACCGGCCGCGCCGGGGTTCATTCCAGTCGATTCCCGCATCTGGGATTCGACCGCGGCGCTCGAGATCAGCTTCATCCCCAAGCGCATGCTGGTGCTTGGCGGCGGCATCATCGGGCTTGAGATGGCGACGGTCTATCACGCGCTGGGCGCGGGAATCACCGTGATCGAGATGATGGACCAGCTGATGCCGGGGGCCGATCTGGACATCGTGACGCCGCTCGCCAAGCGCGTTGGCCGGCTCTACGACAAGATCCTGCTGAAGACGAAAGTGACGGCTGTCCAGGCGGAGCCGGACGGGCTCAGGGTCAGTTACGAAGGTCCCGACGGGGCGAAGACCGAGACATTCGACGCCATGCTCGTCTCCGTTGGACGACGGCCCAATGGCGCCCGCGTTGACGCTGCGGCCGCGGGCGTTGCGGTCGACGAGCGCGGCTATATCGCTGTCGATCGCCAGATGCGCACCAACGTGCCGCACATCTTCGCCATCGGCGACATCGTCGGCCAGCCGATGCTGGCGCATAAGGCCACGCATGAGGCGAAGGTCGCGGCGGAGGTCGCGAGCGGACACAAATCTTCGTTTGACGCCAAGGCGATACCCTCGGTTGCTTACACCGATCCGGAAGTCGCCTGGGCGGGCGTCACCGAGACTGAAGCCAAGGCGAAGGGAATCAAATATGGCAAGGCCGTCTTCCCTTGGGCGGCGAGCGGGCGCTCGCTGTCCCTTGGCCGCGATGAAGGCCTGACCAAGACCCTGTGGGACGAGGAGACGCAGCGTCTCATCGGCTGCGGCATCGTCGGCCCCAACGCCGGCGACCTCATTTCCGAAGCGGCGCTGGCGATCGAGATGGGCGCGGAAGCCGAGGACGTGGGCCTCACCGTCCATCCGCACCCGACGCTCTCGGAGACCTTCGCCATGTCGGCCGAAGCCTTCGCCGGGACGCTGACCGACCTCTACATGCCGAAAAAGAAATAGCGCCGGAACGAGTGACGCGAACGGTGAGGGTCTTCTTCTTCGGCCTCGGCTACTGCGCCCGGCGGCTCATTCAGCGCGAGTCCTGGATCGAGGCGAGCGGAACCACGCGCACAGCCGAAGCGGTCGCAAGCCTGCGTCAACAGGGCGTCGAGGCCTTTCGTTTCGACGGCGCGGAAGCCGACGCGGGCATCGAGCCGGCCCTCAAGAGAGCCGAGGCGATCGTCATCTCCATCCCGCCGCGCGACGGGGCCGGGGCGGCGCTCGAGCACTTCGGGGTCGCCATCGGCGCGGCGCCGGCGCTGCGGCGCATCGTCTATTATTCGACCATCGGGGTGTATGGCGACCATGCGGGGGCGTGGGTCGAAGAGACCAGCGCGACACGCACGCGCACCGCCCGCGGCCTGGCGCGGCTCGAGGACGAGGCCCGCTGGACGGCCGCCGCCCGGGCGCACGGCGCCGAGGCCGACATCTTGCGTCTCGCCGGCATCTATGGGCCGGGCCGCAATGCGCTCGTCAACCTGCGCCGCGGCGAGGCGCGGCGGCTGGTCAAGCCAGGGCAGGTGTTCAACCGCGCCCATGTCGATGACATCGCTGAGATTTCCCGCCTCTTGCTCAAGCGCGACCTTAAGGGCCAAATTTGGAACGTCGCGGACGATGAGCCGGCCCCGCCGCAGGACGTGATCACCTACGCGGCGGCGCTGCTTGGCGTGGAGCCGCCTCCCGAGGAGCCTTTCGACCAGGCAGGCCTCTCGCCGATGGGCCGGGAGTTCTACGCCGACAACAAGCGGGTCTCGATCGCCAAGGCCAAAGGGCTTCTGGGCTTTCAGCCGGCCTATCCGACCTACCGCGAGGGGCTGAGGTCGCTTGCCGGGGTGGAAGAGGGACGGGCGCCTAACGGCTTTGAGGCCCGAAAGCTCGATTGAGAAAAAAATCGGCAATTTCTTGCCAAGCCAGCTCCAGTCTGTTATTGTTTTTCCGAAATGCTCTAACGGAGCAACTCGCCGGTCGGCAGGGGCGACCAGCCGGCGCTGCGTCGGAACAGAAAGTGACTCGTTAAAGGCGCCGCAAGCGATTGAAATCATTAGAAACGGACTCGCTAACCGTAGGCCCGCGGTTTGAGCCCGCACGAACGGTCAAAGGTGAGAGACGGCCGCGAAGGATGATCGCAGGCCGTCTCCGCCTGACACGTGGCTCCTGGCAAAACGCTAGTGCGCCGCGGGCGCCCGACCCCCGCCGAGCTTGACCTTGCGCAGGCTCATCGCCAGCGGAATGGCGGCAAGCGAGAGCAGCGTCAGCACCCAGAACACGTCGACGTAGGAAAGGAAGGCCGATTGGGCCTGCACCTGCTGGCCGATCCAGGCCATCGCGCGCGCCTGCGCGTCGGCCGCCGAGAAGCCTCGTGTGACGAAGTAGTGAGTCACCTGCTGCAGCGTATCTTGATAGGCCGGGTTTGTCGGCGTCACATGTTCGATCAGACGGCTCTGATGGAATTGCTGGCGATGCGTGAGCACGTTGGAAGCGATCGAGACGCCAATCGAGCCGCCAGTATTCCGCGCCGCGTTGATGAGAGCCGACGCCATGTCGACCCGGTTTGCCGGAATCCCATCATAAGAGGCAGTGATGATGGGGATGAAGATGAGCGGCAATCCGACGCCAAGCGCCATGCGGGTCCGGGCGAAAAACCAGAAGTCGAGGTCGCCGTATACGACGGTCAGCTGGTACATCGAGATGGCGCAGAAGATCGCGCCGGTCATAATCAGGTACTTGGGCTGGATTCGGCTCGAAATCAGGCCGACTATGAACATCATCACCATGGTGACGAGGCCTCCCGGCGTGAGCAAGACTCCAGCCCAGGTCGCCGTGTAGCCGAAGTCCGTTTGCACCAGAAGCGGCAGGAACTGCGAGGTCGCATAAAGGATCGCGCCGGTCGCCGCCATCACCACGAAACAGGCGCCGAACTGGCGCGACCCCACCATCCTGACATCGACCATCGGTTCGCGCCGAGTCGCCTCCCAGGGGATCATCAGCAGGAACGCCACGGCGCAAATAGCCATAAACGTTAGGATAAAGCCTGAGGCGAGCCAGTCGTCCTCGAGGCCGCGATCAAGCACGATCTCGAGCGAGCCGAGAAAAGTCGCCACCAAGAGAAAGCCGACGACATCGAACCGCGCGACTTGTTCCTGATTGGGTTTGTCCGCAGGCAGAAGCATCGCGATCAGCGCGATCGTCGCGAGGCCGACCGGACCGTTGATGAGAAAGCACCAGCGCCAGGAATAATTGTCGGCCAGCCACCCGCCGAGCGCCGGACCCACCACCGGCGCGACAACCACCGCGACGCCGAACAGCGCGAAGGCCTGCCCGCGCTTCGACGGCGGAAACGAGGCGGCCAGAATTGACTGCGAGACCGGCACCATGCCGCCCCCGGCCAAGCCCTGAAGGATGCGAAAGAAGAGAAGAGAGTCGAGATTCCAAGCCTGTGCGCACAGGATCGAGCTTACGGTGAAAAGACCAAGGCACATCAGGAAGAAGGTCTTGCGGCCAAGCCACTTGGCCATAAATGGGCTCGCGGTCAGGCTGACGGCATTGGCGACCAGATAAGTCGTCACCACCCAGGAGGCTTCGTCATCGCTGACCCCCATGCCGCCGGCGAAGTAGGGCAGGA
>DASXCH010000021.1:0-10821 GCA_036491275.1 Caulobacteraceae bacterium | reverse complement strand
TCATCGAACCGCCGCGCCGCTGAGCTGCCGACCTGGCTACACCGCTACAACTGGCATCGCCCGCATGGTGGGATAAAGTCTCAGACACCCATCAGCCGACTCGGCCTGGATCAGGACAACCTATTGAGGCTCCACACCTAGCCAGGGGCCACAGGCCCGGCTCTTCCGCCGCGTCAGGCCGTAAGGTTCGGGAAGTCACACACCTTGCGAGCAAACGCCCACAACTCGATGGCCACCCCGTTCTTCATATGGTCTTCAGCGATGAAGATCGCTTCGCTGTCGTTCTCGCAATCGAACATCTCGACTCGTTGGACCTGCCCGCCCGGTTCCTTGAAATATAGGCGGTAATCCACGGCGCGACCGTCTGTCTCGTTGGGCAGCCTTGCAACGCGCAGGTTGGCCAAGGGTTTCCGCGACAGGCTCAAGAATGGGGAGCGGCCGCCTCAAACGCGGCGCCAGTAGTCCGACAGACCAGGATGGATAAATCCCCTCCATCTTCATCCTCGGCCGTCAGGTCTTCAGTCGCGGCGGGCCCATGAAGTCGCGCTTGCCGAGCGGCACGCCTTTGGAGCGCAGGATGTCGTAGGCGGTGGCGGCGTGGAAATAGAAATTGGGAAACGAGAAGGAGAGGAAGAATCCTTCCGCCGTGAACGGCATCTTGAAGTCGCGGAACTGGAAGACGACGTCCCGGCCTTCCAGGGCGTTCACCTCGGCGGCGGTCAGCTTGTCCAGGGCGGCGCGGGCGTCGGCCACCACCGTCTGCAGGCCGGCGTAATCGAGCATCGGCAGCTCCGGCGGCGGGGTGAATACGCCCTTTTTCACCCCTTCGATGGCGCCCACCGAATGATGCGCGACCGACCAGATCTGGAAGCGGAACGGCAGCATGTCGGGGAAGAGACGCGTCTCGACGATGTCGTTCGGGTCGGTGTCGGTCTCGCGGCAATGATCAAGACCGCGGTCGAGGAAGCCGGCGACGCCGGCCAGCGTCTGCCGATAGGAGGCCACGCTGAGGTCATAGAGTGAAATCGCCATGGTCGGGTTTGCTCTCCAATTGATGTCTTGCGGCGTCTGGCGCGCCCGGCGCTCCGGAGCGGCATCGGTGGAAGGACGACCGTAGCGACACCGCCAAGGGCGGAGCAAGGGGCGCAGCGCCGGCATTGCAAATTGGCCTCGCCGGGGGACGGGCGATCTGGTTCATTGAACCGATCAACCCGCCGAACCGTTACCGTGGCTCAGCGGGCCCCAGGGACGACCTGCGAAATGCCGGAAGACACGCGCCGCCGCCACGTCGCCGAGGCCGACCTCCCCTTTCGGCAGCTTGCCAAGAGCCTGTCGATCCCCTGCTGGATCTCCGATGACGTCGGCCAGATCGCCTGGGTGAACGACGCCTGGCTCGCCTATACCGGCTGGGATGTCGAGCGGATCCAGCGCGAGGGCCTCAAGCCTCTGCATGACCCGGACATCTATGGCGAGGTGGTTCGCAAATGGATGGCCGTCATGGCCGCCGGCAAGGCGGACGAGATGGTCTTTCCCCTGCGCGGGCGCGACGGCAAGCTGAAGCCGTTCCACACCCGCGTCGTGCCGCTGCGCGAAGCCGACGGACGCATCAGCGGCTGGTTCGGAACCAATACCGACGTCTCCTCCCAGGTGGAGACGGAGGGGCGCCTGCGGTCGAGCGAGGAACGCTGGCGCGAGGTCTTCGAACGTGCGGGCGACGCGATCTTCGTGACCGATCGCGAAGGGCGCCTTGCCACCGTCAATCCGGCCGCCCTGGCCATGTCCGGCTTTTCGCGCAGGGAGCTTATCGGTCGTTCCGTCTTTGACCTGATCATTCCCGAAGAGCGGCCCGATCTGGTCACCGCCCGCGCGAACGAGGAGTCGATGCGCGACTGGCGCCTGCGCCGGAAGGACGGCTCCATCCTGCATGTCGAGATCTCCAGCCGGCGCCTCTCCGATGGGCGACGCCTCGGCGTTGCGCGCGACGTCTCGGCGCGCCGGATGGCGGAACAGTCGCTCACCCAGGAAGCGGCGCAGCAACGGGACCGGGCCAGAGAAGCCGAACGCCAGCTGGCCAGGTTCTGGGACGCGTCGCGGGATCTCTTCGCGGTCATCTCGACGGTCGACGGGCGGCCGAAACTGATCAACGCCCGCGCCTGGCGCGAAACCCTCGGATACGAAGAAGCCGAGCTGCTCGAGACGCGCCTCTTCGACCTCGTCCATCCTGACGATATCGAGCGCACCTGGGCCAAGCGCCGCGACAACCTCGACGCCAACTACTTCGGCTTCGAGAACCGCTACGTCGCGAAGGACGGTCGCGAGGTGTGGCTATCCTGGAACGTCGTTCGCGACCGCGATCTCACCTATTGCAGCGCCCGTGACATCACCTTCGAGCGGCACGCGCGCGATGAGTTGCAGCGGGCCGACGAGCGGTTGGCCCATATGCAGAAGATGGAGACCATCGGCCAGTTGACGGGCGGGGTCGCGCACGATTTCAACAACCTGCTGATGATCATGGCCGGTCATGCCGAACTGCTTCGCGGGCGCATCGGCGAGGACTCCCGCGCGATGGGCTCCCTGGAGGCGATCGCGGCGGCCGGCCAGCGCGGACAGGAACTGACCCGCAGGCTGCTGGCCTTCTCCCGCCGGCAGCGCCTGAATCCGACGTCCCTGGCGCTGTGCGATCACGTCGCCCACCTGGAACCGCTCCTGGTCTCCAGCCTCGGCCCCGGCGTTTCCCTCGACATCGACTGTACCGCCGAGATCTGGCCGGTCATCGCCGACGCCGGCGAGCTCGAAGCGGCCTTGCTCAACATGGCCGTCAACGCCCGGGATGCGATGCCCCACGGCGGCCGGTTCAGACTGGCCGCCAGCAATGTCCAACCGACGGCCGGTCTGGCGGCCGAAAGCGGGGCGGGGGGCGACTTCGTGGAGATCACCGTCTCCGACACCGGCTATGGCATTCCGCCGGACATCCTCGACAAGGTCGTCGAGCCCTATTTCACGACCAAGGACCTGAACCGGGGCACCGGCCTCGGCCTCAGTCAGGTCTATGGCTTCGTCGAGCAGTCCGGCGGACGCATGCGAATCGAGAGCGAACTGGGTCGCGGAACAACCGTCCGCCTGTCGCTTCCGCGCGCGAGCGAGACGCCGGCCGGCAAGGAAGCGCCGCAGGAGGTTGCGGCCTCGCCGCCGCTGCGCGTTCTGCTGGTCGAGGACAACGCCGAGGTCGCCGAGGTCTCGGCCAGGCTGCTCGAAGCGCTCGGCCACCGGCCAACGCTCGCGAGTTCTGCGGAGGCGGGCTTGCGGCTGATCGAAGACGGCGGCTTCGACCTGGTGATTTCCGACATCGTCATGGCCGGGGATTTCAACGGTCTTGCCCTGGCGCGGCGCCTTCGCCGGGACCGCCCGGGTCTCTCCATCCTGCTGGTCACCGGTTACAGCCGCGAGGCGGAGGCGATCGGAGATGAACTCCCGGTGTTGGCGAAGCCCTACAACCTGCATGAACTGGCTCGCGCTATCGAGAGCGCCTTTCGGCCCACCGGCGACTAGCGGAGCGAGCGGAAACGCACGCCAGGCATCACGTTCGACGAAAAGGCCGCCGGCGCAGGACGGCGGCCGATCCGTTCGGATCGTGATCTGAGAAACGCTAGACTGCTCGTCGGAAGAGCGCGTGCCAGACCACAAGTACGATCACCGCGCCCACAAAGGCGACGAAGATACTGTAAATATTGATGCCGGTCGCGGCCGAATGGCCGAAGTAATTGAAAATAAAGCCGCCGACAAAGGCGCCGATGACGCCGAGCACAATATCCATGATGATGCCGGAGCCCGTCCTGTTGACGACCTTGCTGGCAAGAAAGCCGGCGATCAGGCCCACCACCAACCATGCGAGAAGTGACATTTGTTAACCCTCCGAGCGCGTCGCCCGAAAAGGAAAAGTTTCCGACGCCCGGATTTGTTCCACGACTTCACCGGCATTTGCGCAGGTCGGGGCAGCTTCACGGGGCAATCCGCCGCGGCGCCGCAGGCCATCTTTCCTCAGCCCTTCTCGAGGACGTTGTCGGCTTTCCTGTCAATCTTCGTCTCCTCGGCCCTGGACATCCGGCCCGCCTTCACCGCCTGGCTGGCGCGGGCCTTGGCGTTGCGGGCGTGGGGCTTGTCCTCGATGGGATAGGCGCGTTTCCTGGGCTCGGCGAAGTCCTTCGCCGGCAGCTTGTTGCGGGTCTTGGCTTTGAGGTCGGCCATGGTGGGGCTCCATCTTAAGTCGATGATCCTCCTAAACGCGCCGCCCCCAACGGACGTTCAGCGCGGCGCTGGCGGCACGAGCCTTGCGCGCGTGCAGCGCGCGGGCGTAGAGCGGCGCCAAGAAAAGGTCTGGTCGGGGGACGGGCCGTTGAGCGAAGCCAAACGAACCGGCGATTGGATCGCCGTCCTGGAAGCGGGCTATTCGCTGGACGGCGACGACCCCACGTGGCTGGACGGCTTGCTCGGCTGCATCGCGCGGGAACATTGGCCGGACCAGACCTCGGCGGGCTTCATCTTCGATCTGAGTGCGACTGACATCGAGGTCAGAGACGTGCGCGTCCACGGACGCCCGGAGGTTTACGATGCCGTGGCCGCCACCACTCAGGCGATTTCGGCCGATGGGGTCGATCTCATGTTTCGCGCCGGCCGGGTCGTGTGCACCGTCAGCGAACTGATTTTCGGTCAATTGCCAGCCGACGAGGCCACTTTCCGCAATGCTGCCGGGGACGTCGCACCGGACGTTTTGGGCGTTATCGTTCACAGCGGGGCCGGGCGGGGCGCGGTGATCAGTCTGGTCCTCGACGCGCCGCGCGCCAGCACCCCAGCGGAGCGCCGGTTGTGGACGCGCTGCGCCGCCCATATCGGCGCTGGATTGCGCTTGCGCGCCTTGGGACCCGAACTGGCGAGCCTCGACGCCGAACCGATCGAGGCCGTGTTCGATGGCGGCGGCAAGCTGCACGACGCCCGCGACGGCGCGACCAGCAAGACCGCGCGCGACCGGCTGCGCGATGCGGTGCTCTTGATCGACAAGGCGCGGAGCGCCGCCGGCCGCCAGGATTCCGATGCAGCCTTGGCGGCCTGGGAAGGGCTGGTAAGCGGCCGCTGGTCTCTGGTCGACCGGTTCGACAGTGATCAGCGCCGATTCGTCGTCGCGGCGCGCAACGACCCGCGATTCCCCGACCCGCGCGGCCTGTCTCTGCGCGAGCGCCAGGTGGCGGAGTTCGCCGGCCTCGGCCGGTCGGCCAAGGAGATTGCTTATCTGCTGGGCGTCGCCGCACCTTCGGTGGAGAACAGCCTGCGGCGCGCCCAGGCCAAACTCGGCCTGGCCTCACGGCTGGAGCTGACGGAGTTTTTCTCGCCGCAAGGAATCCGCGCCAGCCTGGCCAGCGTCGCGCTGGCGGGCGACGATCTGCTGATCGGCGCGACCCCGCGGCTGGACGAGACGAAGCTGAGCAGCTTGACGGCGGCGGAACGCGAAGTGACAGCCCTGCTGATCGCCGGCTCGACCAACGACGACATCGCCCACCGCCGCGCCACCAGTCCGAACACCGTCGCCAACCAGGTGCAGTCGATCTTCCGAACGTTCGGAGCCCGATCACGCGGCGAACTTCTGGCGCGCCTGAATGAGCAATACAAGCCCAGCAGCGTTGGGTTTTGACTATGCGGCGTTGGATATTGACCACGAAACATTGCGCATTGACTATATACGACCTTTTTTGCAGACGGTTATTCATCATCTCCGCTTGAGTGCCTGAGAGTTCGGACGTCCGTTTCTTCTCAGCTGCTTGAGATGTGGCCATTTTGGCCACGGTCACCGCTGTTCCCGCGACCTGAAAAGTCGCCGCTGAACACGATCAAATGGAGACGATGATGACCACGACGATACGACGTCTTTTGACGGGCGCGGCGGCCCTGACCTCGGTGGCGGCGCTCGCCCCCGCCGCTTTCGCCGGCTGCGGCGGCGCTCCGATCGAGCCCGCAAGCTACCTGGTCGGCTCGAACGATGCTCAGCTGATCCGTACGGCGACGGTGACGCCGGCGAACCTCGGCGTCAACGGCATCGTCGGTCTGTGGGCCGTGCAGTTTACTGTCGGCGGCAGTCAGTTCGACTTCGGTTACGCCGAATGGCACTCAGACGGCACCGAGATCATGAACAGCGGCGGCCGCGCGCCAGCCACCGAGAACTTCTGCTTGGGGGTGTGGCGACAGTCCGGTCCGAACACCTACCACCTGAAGCACTATGCCCTGAGCTACACCTCGGCTGGGGTGCTCGCCAACCGTGTGGTCATCACCGAAGACCCCACCGTGAGCGCGGGGGGCACCACCTTCAGCGGTCCGGCGTCATACGACATCTATGACGCCTCCGGGACAACCTTGTTGCAGCATGTGCCGGCGATGGTCACCGGCCATCGTATCCTGCCGAACTAAGCCCCTCGTCCGAGGGGTCGCGCACCCCGGTCCCGCGCCGCCGCCTATGGGACCGGGGCCGCGATACCTCGCCGAAGATCGCTATGCGCCTCGCCCGAATTTTCCTGGCTGCCTTCCTTGCCTGCGCCGGCGGCGCCATTGCCCAGGTGACACCTGTTTCTCCTGCGGCCGCCATCGCCACCAACTCGCCAACGATCGGCGCGTGGGGGACGCCGATCCTGCCGCCACAGGCGCCCCAGGCGCCTACCCCAGGCCAGCTGTCGCCCCAGGGCCTGATCCCCGGTCCCGGCGAGATCCTCGCGGTCGTGCCGCTGCGCTATGCCGACGTCAGCGAGATCGTCGGCCTCTTGACCGCCGACCAGAACCTCAAGCCCAACGATGACTTCACGCCGCAGGAGCCGAACTTCGGCTCCGCCGGCGGCCAGACCTATTACGGTGCCGGTGGCGGCGCCTTCCCAACCTCGCCGGTGACCCCGGCCTTCAATCCCGCCGGCCTGCCCACCGACCCGGTGGGCCGCGACGTCAACGAGGCCATCGGCGTCGACCGCCGGCTCAACGCCGTCATCCTCAAGGGAACGCCCGAGCGGGTGGCGGCGATCAGGGCGGCGATCGCCAGCCTCGATCAGCCGGTGACCAGCGTGGTGCTGGAGACGGTGTTCGTGGAGCTGACCGAGACCGGCGCCCGCAACCTCGGTCTCGACTTCAACAACGCCAACAACCAGATCGCCACCGCCGCCTGGACCTTCTCGAAGGGCTTTCCGGGCCAGGCCGACACGCCGCGCGGCGGCGGGGTCAACGTCAACATGCAGGCGGCGCTCTACGCCCAGATCGCCAAGGGCGAGGGGCGGATCGTCTCCAAGCCGCGGATCGCGGCCCAGAGCGGCGGCTCGGCCAAGATCGTCACCGGCGACGCCCTGCCGATCCTCACCTCGATCGCCCTTTCCGGGGTCAACGCCGTCCAGCAGCAGGTGCAGTACGTCAACGTCGGCGTGACCCTGCAGATCGCGCCCCGGGTCAGCGACGACGGCATGGTCACCTCGCACGTCTTCGCCGTCGTCTCCTCGGTCACCGGCTTCTCGCAGGGCTATCCGACGATCAGCCAGCGCGAGGCCTCGACCTCGGCCACCGTGCGTGACGGCGAGAGCTTCGTGATCGGCGGCCTCTCCCAGGAGAGCGACCTCAAACACCGCAACAAGCTGCCGATCCTCGGCGACGTGCCGGGGCTCAGCCTCCTCTTCGATTCCGAGAACTCGACCAAGTCCAAGACCGATCTCTACATCGTGGTCACGCCCCACGTCGTCCGCGGCCGCGTCCCACCCGACGAAGGGCCGCCGCCTGACAATGCGCCCCGCGACCATGCCAAGGCGGCCAAGCCCTAGGCATGGGCGCAGGAGCGGGTTGCCGGCGAGACGCCGGCGCTCCGAGATCCACATCGAACGGCCGATGCGCTGAAGACAACACCAGGATCCTGGATCTTCGCGCTATCGCGCTCCGTCCGGGATGAGGGGACGTTGGGGTGGCGCCGCGATCATGCTAGGGCGCGCGCCATGGCTCTCAAGGTTGCGATCGTCGGCCTGCCGAACGTCGGCAAGTCCACCCTGTTCAATGCGCTGACGCAGTCGGCGGCGGCCCAGGCCGCCAACTATCCCTTCTGCACCATCGAGCCTAACGTCGGCGAGGTGGCCGTGCCCGAGCCGCGGCTGGGCGCCCTGGCGCGGATCGCCGGATCCAAGGAGATCATCCCGGCGCGGACCACCTTCGTCGACGTGGCCGGCCTGGTGCGCGGGGCGAGCCAGGGCGAGGGCCTGGGCAACCAGTTCCTCAGCCACATCCGCGACTGCGACGCCGTGGCCCTGGTGGTGCGCTGCTTCGAGGACGGCGATGTGGCCCACGTGGAGGGCCAGGTCGATCCGCTGACCGATATCGACATCATCGAGACCGAGCTGATGCTGGCCGACCTCGACAGCCTGGAGCGGAGGCTGCCGGCGCTGGAAAAGCGGGCCAAGGGGGGCGAGAAGGAGGCGGTCCAGACCCTGCGCCTGGCGATGCTGGCCCAAGGCGAGCTCGCCGCCGGGCGCCCGGCCCGCGCCGCGAGAATTGCCGAGGATGACGCCAAGGCCTGGCGCATGCTGCAGCTGCTGACCACCAAGCCGGCCCTGTTCGTCGCCAATGTCGACGAGGCCAGCGCGGCGAGCGGCAACAGCCTCTCGGCCAAGGTCGCCGAACGGGCCGCGACCGACGGGGCCAAGGCGGTGGTGATCTCGGCCCGGATCGAGAGCGAGATCGCCGTGCTCGACGCCGAGGAGCGGGCCGAGTTCCTCGAGCACATGGGCCTGCACGAGCCGGGGCTCGACCGCCTGATCCATGGCGCCTACGCGCTCCTGGGCCTGCAGACTTTCTTTACCGCCGGGCCCAAGGAATCGCGGGCCTGGACCATCGCGGTGGGAGCGGCGGCGCCGGAGGCGGCCGGGGTGATCCACAGCGACTTCGAGCGCAAATTCATCCGTGCCGAGACGATCGCCTATAATGACTACGTAGGATTGAACGGCGAGGCCGGCGCGCGCCAGGCCGGGCGCCTGAGGGCCGAGGGCCGCGACTATGTGGTCAAGGACGGCGACGTGATGAACTTCCTGCACGGGGCCTGAGCGACATGGAACGGACCACGCTGAAGAGCCCGCTGGACGGTTTCGAGTTCGCCGCCTGGCGCCAGGGGCCGCCCGACGCCCGCCGCGGCGGCCTGATCGTCATCCAGGAGATCTTCGGCGTCACCGACCATATCCGCGAGACGGCGGCGAGCTATGCCGAGGAGGGTTACGAGGTGATCGCCGCGTCCCTCTACGACCGCCGCGCGCCCGGCTTCGAGGCGGCCTATGCGGCCGAGGACGTCGGCCGCGCCCGCGAACTCTCCGAGGCGACACCGTGGACGGAGGTAGCCGCTGACCTCGCCGCCTGCGTCGCGGCGCTCGAACCGCCGGTGTTCGCCGTCGGCTACTGCTGGGGCGGGACGGCGGCGTGGATGGCCGCCTGCCGCGTGGACGGCGTCGCCGCAGCCAGCTGCTACTACGGCCGGCGCATCCCCGAGTTCGCCGGCGAGACGCCGAAATGCCCGGTCATCGCCCATTTCGGACGGCGCGACGCCAGCATCCCGGAGGCGGTGGTGACGGCGATCGCCGAGGCCAACCCGGAGATCCCGGTCTTCATCTACGACGCCGGCCACGGCTTCAATTCCGACCGCCGCGCCGACTTCGACCCCGACTGCGCCCGCCTGGCGCGCCTGAGAACGCTGCAATTGTTCGCTAGGGCTGGAGGACGGGGAGAGTTCTAGAGGGACTGTAAACTTTGGCCGATCGACTCCAAAGGGATGGTCATCTGATGAATGCGAGCCGCGTCGGGTATAACAACCGCGCGAACGACGACATCTTCGGCGCGGCGATCAGCGCATGCTGAAAGTCTCGTGGCGTCATTTCGCCATTCTCGTATTCGTTTGGTTTTCTACCGTAGGGACGGCACCTCGCCCACCACCACGCCAGCAAACACCACAGAGCGTCAGTCAGGGTGCCGGCAACGTAGAACCATCCAAATCGTCCGACGAACGAATCGCGGACTACACCGAGGCGCTGGCCGTTTTCACCGCGCTTTTAGGCATTGTGTCTGTTTTCGAGGTCGCACTTCTCTTCAAAGCGGACCGGGCGATGGGAAGGAACCTGCAGCTTACCTCGCAGCAAATCGCGCTGGCCACGATAGAGTTCAACGCCACTCACAGACCAATGCTGGTTCTCCGCGAGCTGTACCTTCTTCCGCCAACCGCCACAGCACCAGCCACCGTCGAGTTCTCCATTTCCAATAAGGGAGAGGGCCACGGAACGATCATTGGGGCGGACTTTCGCGTCGCTAAAGAGTTCGGGGGGGCGCCGCTTATCTCCGCAGTGCAACAGATCGATCCGAGTCCCGTCGGGGTGACACTCGATAGCGGCCAGATGTGCCCGTTCAGCCTCACAACCGATGTCGAGTTCAATCAGTTTAGAAACGAAGCCAATCGCGTCTTGTGGAGATCCCAAGGCAGCGATTCCTATGAGAAGCGCCCCCTGAGGGTCGTGTTCGTCGGGCGTGTTGTTTACGTGGACCGAAACCAGACCGTCCGGCGATCCTCCTTCCATCGCGAATACGATTTCGGGAAGTACCGCTTCGGTCCGGGGGAGGACACTGAACGCGAATACGCCGACTAGATGTGAGCTCTCAATAGGTTGTCCATCCGACCCTGACCGGGGAAGCTGTGGTTGCGAAACTTCAGAGTCTCAGGAGGGGGTCGGATGAACGTCCACAAGAATGCCCGGCTGACGCTGCACAGTCGAGCCGAGTTGGTGCGGC
>DASXCH010000020.1:0-17152 GCA_036491275.1 Caulobacteraceae bacterium | reverse complement strand
TACCCCCTCTACTGGGACTATCGCTCGCCCTCGCCGCTCACGGTGTCGCAGCTGCAGTCGGCGAGCGGCCCGGACGCGGCGCTGCTGGGCGCCAACGAGGCTGTGGTGGTGTGGATGGTCCCCGCCGGGTCCGACAAGGGCCTGGTGTTCGCGGTTTCGAAGCGTGGTTTCGCCTGGGCCCGGATGGGGATGAGCGGGGCCGAGATCTCAGCGGCGGTGAAGGCGTTGCGCGCGAGGCTCGATCCGCTTGGCGCGGTGAGCGGCCAGGACTTGGCGGCCGCCGGCCAGGGCCCGGGGTCGACGTCGGGCGCCGGCGGCATGACCCAGGGCGGAGCGAGCCAAGGCCCAGCCCCCATGGCGCCGCCGGCGAGCGCCGGCTTCGACCGGGCCGGGTCGTACCGGCTCTACCAGGCTCTGCTGGGCGATCCGGAGATCGAGAAGGTGATCCATGGCCCCGGCATCGACACCCTGCTGATCGTTCCCTCCGGCGCGCTCACCAGCCTGCCGCCGGCGGTGCTGGTCACCCAGCCGCCGCAAGGGCGCGACGACGATCCGGCGGCGCTCGCCGCCACCCCGTGGCTGATCAAGCAAGACGCCATCGCCGTCCTGCCGCAGGTCGCCGCGCTCAAGACCCTGCGCCAGTTGTTGCCGGCATCGAGAAACGCTTCCGGCAGCGCCCAGGCCTCACGGCCGCTGCTGGCCCTGGCCGATCCGGACTTCGCCGGCGTGGGCGCCGTTCCCGGCGTCTTTCCCGGCCGCGATCCCTACGTTCTGGATGCTGGGCCCAGCCAGAAGTCCGCCGACCGTGGCGCGCCGCCGGCCGCCGCCGCCGAGCGTGACGGTCGCTCCCGGGCCGCCGTCCTCGCTGAGCTTCCGCCCCTGTGGGACACCCGCCGCGAAGGGGTGGAGCTGATGACCCTCCTGCATGCCGACCGCGCCGACCTGCTCTTGGGCCCCGCCGCCACCAAGACCGCGCTCCTCCAGCGCCAGGCCGATCACAGCCTGGCTGAGGTCAAGGTGTTGGACTTCTCCACCCATGGCCTGATCACCGGCGACTTCGCCGGCCTCACCGAGCCGGCTCTGGTTCTGGCCGCTCCACCGGCCGGCACAGACCCGGCCAAGGACGATCAGCTGCTGCGCGCTTCCGAGGCCGCCGGCCTCACCCTCTCCGCCGACTGGGTGGTCCTCTCGGCCTGCAACACCGCCGCCGGCGAGAGCCCGGGGGCCGAAGGCCTCTCGGGCCTTGCCAGAGCCTTCTTCCACGCCGGGGCCAGGTCCCTGCTCGTCTCCCACTGGCGGGTCGACGACGCCGCCACCGAGCAGCTCATCGCCACCACCTTCGAGGGCTACAAGAGCGGCTCACCCTCCAAGGCCAAGGCCCTGCAGGCCGCCATGACCGCCATGATCGCCGACCCCGCCTCCGCCAACCCCGCCCTCTGGGCCCCCTTCGTCATCGTCGGCGAGCCGAGGTAGGGAGGTCGACCGCCGCCCGCATGCGCCGGTACTGATCTCCGGAGATGTTGGGCAGCACCTCGAGGAAGCTCACCAGGCTCCAGACCTGGCGATCGCTCAGGGTCGAGCGCCACGCGGGCATGCTGGTCATCTTGACGCCGCCCGAGATGATGAAATGCAGCTGCGCCGGCGTCCAGCGGCGCGAGGCGTCGAGGAGATAGGGCGGCGTCGGCGTCATGCCGCTCACCCAGTCGGCCCGGTCCACGGACGGGCCGCCATGGCAGAGCGCGCAGTGGGCGTTATAGACATGGAAACCCTCCGCGGCCTCTTCCGGATCGACCGGCCCGAAGCTGGAGTGGCCGGCCCTCAGCCGCACCGAGTGGATCATCGCCGAATGGATCGTCCAGGCCAGGGCGGGATCGTGCGGCGTCGTGGCGCGCACGTCGTAGAGACCCAGCTCGACCACCGCCGCCGCAGCCGCCAGCGCCACTGTTGCGGCGACCGCCCAGGCCAGGAGCCAGTGAACCGGCCATGGCCAACGCCCCGGCGGCGGGAGGGGCTTCATCTCAAGGTGTAGAGATAGGCGGCGACGTCGCGCGCCTCCGCCTCGCTCATCTTGCTGTCAGGCATGGCGTTGCCCGGCGTCACCGTCTGCGGAGACCGGATCCAGCGCTCCAGGTTCGCCGGCGTGTTGGGCAGCATGCCGGCGATCACGGTCCGCTCGGCGAAATGATCGAGTGGCGGACCGACCTGGCCGTCGGCCTGGGGAATGTTGGGGATCTGATGGCAGGCGCCGCAGCTTTCGCGCACGACGATGACGGCGCCCTGGCGCGCATCGCCGCCGGTCCGCCAGTGCGGCGCGCTCACCTGGACGCCGCAGCCGGCCAGAACGAGACAGCCCGGCGCCAGGCAGTCGAGCAAAAAGGCTCGGCGCATCGCGCTCACCCGCTCACGCTCCAGCAGGCCGGGATGGTGAAGACCGCCACGGTGTTGAAGGCGACGCCAATGGCGAACCCGCCCGAAGACAGCAGGCCGCTGACGGCCAGGAATCCTACGTGGCCCGTGGCCTTGCCTTCGCCGCGCCCCGACGCGGCGATCTCGGCCTGACGGGCGCGCCACGGCGCTACGCCGGCGGCGAGGGTCACGATAAGACAGGCGAGGTTGACGGCGAGCAGCAGCCAGTGCTCGGCGGACCATTCGAAACCGGGCGGGCGCAGGACGGGCGCCGCGATCGGCTGGCAGGCGTAGCTGGCGAGGCCATAGGAAACCGCCAGCTGGAGGATCCAGGCGGCCGGCGCAGCGACGAGGCTGATGAGCAGCGCGGCGTCCGTGGGCCGATGGACGGACGGATGGGCGATTGGGGTCATGACCGGGCCTCAGAACAGGTAGGGCGTGAGATAGAAGGTCGAGAAAACGAACAGCCACACCACGTCGACGAAGTGCCAATAGGCCGAGCCAATCAGGATGGGCGTGTGGCGGCGCTGGCCGAAGAAGCCGGCGACCGACCAGCCGAGCAGGGTGGCGAGCACGATCAGCCCGACGACCACATGGGCCATGTGGAAGCCGGTGATGGTGTAGTAGAGCGAGCCGTACGAACTGCTGGCGATTCCGAACCGCTTCTGGCTCCATTCGACGAGCTGGACGGCGATGAAGATCGCGCCCAGCAGGATGGCGATTGCGAGACCCGCGAGCTGCTGGCGCCGCCGGCCCTGGATGACGCCCTTTTCTCCCCACCAGACCGCGACGCTGCTCAGCAGGAGGACCACGGTGTCCGGCGCCGAGAGCATCAGCGAGGGGTGGCGCGCGGGCAGCCACGCCGGGCCGTACTGAAGGCCGATGTAGTAGTAGCTGAACAGCAGATAGGCGAAGAGCGACGCCTCGGTGGCGATGAGGCAGAGCACGCCCCACCAGGCGACATGATTGCGCCCGAACCCCCCCACCGGCAGGGAGTCCCCCGGCAGGGCGTCCATCGGCCGCGCGCCATCCTGCAGGGCCTGGTCAACCACCGACCTTCTCCAGGTCGGCGTGGATGTAGCGCGGCCAGAGCCAGTCGATCAGGGCGATGAGGCCGATCACGCCGCCCACGGCCGTCACCCACCAGGCGTGCGCCAGGGCGCCGACGAAGACGCCGACGAGGCCGAGCGCGAGCAGCAGCGGCGCCAGGGAATCTTCGGGCATTTCCAGGATCAGGTTCGGCCGCGCGTCCAGCGCCGTCGTGCCCAGGGTCTCGCGGCCGCGGTCGAGCAGATAGCCCTCGTCGAGCTTTGACCGCGCGCCGCCCAGCCCCAGGCGCTCCTCCCACAGCGGGTGGCGGCTGGCGATAATCGGGATGACCGCGAAGTTGTAGGACGGCGGCGGCGAGGGCACCGCCCATTCCAGGGTGGGGGCGCCCCAGGGATCCCGTCCCGCCGCCTTGCCGCGCCTCAGGCTCAGGACCACGTTGACGAGAAGCAGCAGCACCCCGGCCGCGAACAGGAACGAACCGGCGGTGACGAGGAGGTTCAGGCCGCTCCAGCCGAGGCCATGGCCGTAGGTATAGACGCGGCGTGGCATGCCCAGCAGGCCCAGCAGGTGCATGGGCAGGAAGCCGACATTGAAGCCGACGAACATGGTCCAGAAGTTCCACAGGCCCAGCCGCTCATCGAGCAGGCGTCCGGTCATCTTGGGGAACCAGTAGTAGATCGCCCCGACCACCGGGAAGACGTTGATCCCGATCAGCACGTAGTGGATGTGGGCGACGACGAAATAGGTGTCGGTCAGCTGCCAGTCGACCGGTACGGCCGCGGTCATGAAGCCAGACACCCCGCCGATGACGAACAGCACGATCATGCTGGCGAAGAACAGGAAGGCGGTGGTGATCACCGGCCGGCCGGTCCAGATCGTCGCGATCCAGGCGAACACCGCCACGGCGCTCGGCAGGGTGATGATGAGCGAGGCGCCGCTGAAGAACGACAGGGCGAGGCTCGGCATGCCGGTGGCGAACATGTGGTGCACCCACACGCCGAAGCCCAGCGCCATGGTCGCCACGGTCGATAGCGCCACCGCCGTGTAGCCCACCAGCGGCCGGCGGCAGAAGGTCGGCAGGGCGTCGGAGACCATGCCCATGGCCGGCAGGACGACGACGTAGACCCACGGGTGGCCGAACATCCAGAAGAGGTGCTGCCAGAGCAGCGGCTGGCCGCCCGCCGTGGCGAAGAAACGGGTCCCGAACTGGCGGTCCATCCACAGCAGGAAGAAGGCCAGGCTGACGCTGGGCACAGCCAGGAGATTGGCCACCGAGGCCGTGAGCGTGCCCCAGGTGAGGATCGGAACCCGGCTGATCGCCATGCCTGGCGCCCGAGTCTGCAGGAAGGTGACGACGAAGTTCGCCGCCCCGACTGTGGTCGAGATCCCCAGAAGGATCAGGCCCAGCGCATAGATGTCGATGTTGATCCCCGCGTCATAGGCGCGCGAGGCATAGGGCACATAGTTGAACCAGCCGTCGTCGGGCCCGTGGCCGGCGACGAAGCCGGCGTAGATGAACAGTCCGGCGGCCAGATAGACCCAGTAGGAAAAGGCGTTGAGGCGCGGAAAGGCCATGTCGCGCGAGCCCAGCAGCAGGGGCCAGAGGTAGTTCGAGAAACCGGTCAGCACCGGGCCCGCATAAAGAAAGATCATGCTGAGCCCGTGCATGGTGAACAGCTGGTTGTAGGCCTCGGGACTGAGCAGGCGCCGCTCGGGGCCGGCCAGCTGCAGCCGCATCGCAAGGGCCTCGAGCCCGCCCAGGATCAGGAAGGCGAAGGCGGTGAGGATGTAGTGCTTGCCGATCTCCTTGTGGTCGACACAGGAAAGCCAGCCCTTCAGGGTCGGCGCCGTGCCCCAGATCTCCTCCAGACGCGCGCCCGGCCAGTCGCCGTCGACCCTGACGGTCCTGGGGATGCGGTCGCTCTCCAGGGCCGTCATTTCAGGCTCTCGAGATAGGCGCGCAGCCGGGCGAGCTGTGGCCCGGACAGATAGGTCGCCGGCATCAGGGCGCCGGGCTTCAGGGCCTGGGGATTGGCGATCCAGCCGGAAAGGCCGTCGACATCGTTGGGGACCACGCCCGCCGCCAGGGTCCGGCGGCTCATCAGGTGGGTGAGGTCGGGGCCCTTGTCGCCATGGGCGCTGGTGCCGCGCACTGCATGGCACTTCGCGCAGCTGGCCTGAAACACCGCCTGGCCGGCGGCGAACTCGGGATCGACGGCGGGCGTGGCCTCCTGGCTCCGCAGCCAGGCGGCAAAGGCGGCGGCCGGCTCGGCGATCACGAAGGCGGCCATGTGGGCGTGCTGCGCGCCGCAATATTCCGTACACTGACCACGATAGACGCCGGGCCGGTCCGCCTGCAGCCAGGTGAGGTTGGTGCGGCCGGGGATGGTCTCGGTCTTGCCGGTGAGGGCGGGGATCCAGAAGGAGTGGATCACGTCGGCGCCCTTGAGCCATACCCGGACCGGCACGCCGACCGGGATGTGTATCTCGTTGGCGGTGGAGAAGCTCTGGCCGGGGCCGGCGCCCAGGTAGCGGACCTCCCACCACCATTCGTGGCCGATGATCTCCAGCGTGAGCGCCGGCGGCCGGGCGGGCGAATCGATGGCGGCCAGGGCCTCCAGCGTCCAGACGAGCGTGCCGGCCAGGGCGATCACGGTGAGGACGAGGCCGATGCTGATCCACGCCAGGCCGTCGCCCTCGTCCTTGACCGGCGCCTCGGCGACGGTCAGGCGCCGGTTGCCTCGCACCGCGACGCCGGCCACGACCAGCAGGGTGACGATGACCACGACCGCCGTCGACAGCACGATCATGGCCCAGGTCAGGGCGGTCGCCGGGTCGGCCCTCGGGCCGTGGGTCCAGAGATAGTTCATCGGCCACGCGCGGCCGGCGGAGATATCGGCGGGGCCGGCCATCAGCCGGCCGTGTGCGCCCAGGCTCCGGCTTCCGACCGGCGGATCGCCTGGCCGAGAGACAGGACGACCGCCCCGACCAGGATCGCGCCGGCCGGGATCCACATGATCGCGCCGCCCAGCTGCTGGTCCTGGAGCGGGGTCAGGCTCCAGGCGAGCGTGGTCAGGCTATGGGCGGCGTAGAGCGGCCGCGGCGCGAAGGTGATGAAGGCGCCCAGAAAGCCCATCTGGACGGTGGTGAAGAGCGCGGCGGCGAGGCTGGCGACGGGGTGACGCCCCGCCTTGTCCAGGAGGCCGGCCCATAGCCAGCAGGCGGCGCCGAAGAGGCTCAGATGCATGGCCCAATAGGCGGTCTCGCTGACGAAGGTCTGCAGGTAGGGACCAGGCGCGTGCCAGACCCACAGGCAGACCGCGAAGACCAGCGCCGCGAGCAGGACACCCCTGTGGGCGCCGGGATCGCTCCGGCCGGCTGATGTCCGTTCCGGGTTGAGGTCGCAGCCGAGGACGATCAGCGGCGCGGCGACGCTGACCAGAATCATGTGCTGCCCGACCCTGGCCGAAAACAGGGATACCGAGAGCGGGCAGAGGGGCGACGTCAGCGCCAGCGCCCCGATCAGCCAGCCTGTGTAGAAACACGGCTTTCGCCACCAGGCGCCGCGGACATTCCAGCTCACGACGCCATAGGCCGCCAGAGCGGCGAGCAAGACGAGGATCAGGCCGGGATCGAGATTCCAGCGGGAGACGAGGGTGAGCGGAGACGGCGGCGCGCCGCAATAGGGCGTGAGGTCATAGCCATAGGGAATAGCGGCCATTTTGGACCCTCGTCACGCCCGCAGCCCTCCGCTCAAGCTCAACTCTGACCGCCCGCACGTAGTTCCGTTTCAATGGGACCGGATGGCGGATGGAGCAGAGATAGCCGCGGGATGCGATTACGGTGATGGTGTGGACGGCGCTCGCCCGAGGTGCGCTTTCGACCCAACGGTCGACGAGACTGGACGAGTCTCGGCGGCCGGCGCGATAAGACGTCGGTTCGGGGCCGGACGTCCGGCCGACCGCCGGGAGGCCATATCATGCATATAGTCATGCACATTCTTCACGCGACCGCCGTGTTGGTGATCGCGTTCTTCGTGTGGTTCGCGGCGAGCAGGTCAGACGGATTGCTGAAGACGCTGGGAAGGGTCCTCGGCGCCTGGCTCATCGTCGTGGCGGTCGCGTTGATCGTCTTCGGCTTCGTCGGGCCGAAACATCATGGGCGCGACTGGATGTCGCCGGCATCGGACACTGCCGCGGCGTCGAACGCCGCCGCGCCCGCCAACACAGCCCCCTGACGCCGCGACCGCCGATTGTGCGTTCGCCGCCCCCAAGCGGTTCGCGACCATTTGTGCGCGACGGGCGCGCGGTGCGACGCGGGCTCGCCCCCGGAGACATCGACCTCATCCCGGCCGGGACACGCGTCGCGGGCGACGACGAGGGCGCCTACGCCATGCTGATCCTGGCGCTGCCCGGCGAGGCCTTGGCCCGCGCCTTCGATGCCCAGGGCGTGCGCGCCGGTCGGCCAGAGCCGTGGCTCGGCGTCCGCGACGAGGCGATAGCCCAGCTCGCCTGGGCCGTGCATCGCGAAAACGCCGACGGCGACGCTCTATACCGCGCATGCCTCGGCGACGAGCTCCTGACGCGGCTGGTGCGCCGCCTCGCGCCCGCCGCCCGCCACGCCGATCCGAAAGTCCGGGCGCTGAACACGCCTGCGCACGGCTACGTCGTGCGCCGGCGGAGCGAGCGGGCGCGCCTCCTCCTGCTGGCCGGCGAGCTTGCGCCCAGCCAGGTCGCCCTCGAGGCCGGCTTCAGCCACCAGACCCACATGTCCCGCTGGCTCCGCCGGCTCTACGGCGTCCTGCCGTCGGACCTGGGCCGGCGCCGGCGTCCGCTTGTCGGCTCTCGACGGCGGCGTCTGATCCCGGGCGAGGCGTGAGCGGCCGCTTTCGGCCGGTGCCGTGCGAGACCGAAGCTATTCGCGCCGCGAAATATTAGCGCGGCGGTCAGTGGGCGAGGCCAAACGGCATGCCGAAGGGCGAGCGCCGCTTTTCGCTCTCGGCCTTCTTGCCGTCGGCCAGGCGGCAGTCGTTGGCCAGGGCCTCGTCGCCCGCGGCGACGCATTCGCCCAGATAGCGCGCCGCATCGTCGGTCCGTCCGGCCTGGCGCGAGACGGCGATGAGCATCGACAGGAACGGCTTGTCGTCGCCGAACACGCCCACCCCCTGCTGGATGATCTGCATGGCGCGGTCGTTCTGCTGGGTGCGGTAGAGCATGCGCACGTGGTCGAGATAGCCATCCACGGTCTGGTCGGGGCTCAGGTGGGCGCGGGTGAACAGACGGTCGGCGCCGGGCGTATCACCCATGTCGTCGCGCAGGCGCGCGGCTTCGTTGAGCACCAGGGGGGCCTGGCCGAAACCGCCGGCGGAGGCGCGATCGATGGCCACGCTGGCCCCCGCGTAGTCGCCCGCCGCGCGCAGGCGCTGGGTCTCGCCCACCGCCTCGACCGTGATCTTGGCGTGGGCGTATTCGCCGGAACCGCGCACCTGGGCCAGCCAGCCATGCTGTTCGTCCCTCAGGGGCGCGCCCTGGGGATAGGCGTCGGCCGAATATTGCGCCACGCCCCGCTTGCGCTCCTCGGGCGGGCGGTGCTGGGGGCCGCCTTCCTGACTGCCGGCGGCCATGCTGAAGGCCAGGCGCCCGGCCCCGGCCAGCAGGCCGTTGCGCAGGCTGCCGGCGTTGAGGCCGGAACTGAGGAAGGAGGCCGCCGCCGCCGGGGTGATCACATGGCTGAGCTCGTCCTTGAGCTGGGCCTTGAGGCCGTCGGTCAGGACGGCGCGCTTCTGCTGGTCGGCGCTGATGCTGTCGAACACGCGCGCCGAGGCCTCGTCGGCGGCGAAGGCGCAGGCCAGGGAAAGATCATAGCCGATGCAGTCGGCCTCGTCCTCCTGGGCCCGGGTATGGCCGGGCTCGGCGCTGACGCGGGTGAGGAAGTGCAGCCAGTCGCTGGTGGCGCCCGCCCGGGCGGCGGAAACGGCCAGGGCGGCCCCGGCGCCGCCGCCGCCCCTCAGGGCCGCATCGACGACCAGGGCCTGGCCGATGCGGCTGGGCAGGCCGGCGCCCGCCTGGCGGGCCTGGGCGTGGAAATGGCCCAGGCGCAGATGACCCAGTTCATGGGCCAGGACGAAGGCCACCTCGTCGTCCGACTGGGCCTGGTCGAGGAGGCCGAAGGCCACGACGATGGAAGAATCCGGCAGGGAGTAGGCGTTGAAATAGTCCACGCCCAGGATGTGCACCTGCACCGGCGCCTCCCTGGCGTAGGGCCATTGGCCGTCGAGGCGGGCGAGCAGCTCGGCCACCCTGGCCTCGGTCGCCGGCAGGCGCAGGCGGGCGGCCTGGTATTGGCCGGCGTTGACCGCGTCGGCGGCCAGGCCCATGGCCCCGCCGCCGCTGGGGCCGGCGAAGGCGCGGCCGGCCACCTGTTTCAGATAGGGCCCCTTCTTGCCGGAAACGGAAAAGCCCCCGCCGCCCAGCGCCCAGGCCGGACGGACGGCTGGGCCGGCGGCCAGGCCGGCCGCCGCCAGGGCCCCCAGGGCGAGCGACCGCCGCGACGGGGTCACCGGCCGGATCGGCAGTCGGAAGCGCCGCCCAGGCCCATGTTGGTGGCCGCATAGCTGGCCCCGGACGGCCGCGCCGCGCTCTGCACCGGCTTGCAGGCGGCGCTGACGCCGGCCGTCTCCACGTCCAGGCCGCGCAGGAACACCACCTTGCCGCCGTCGCGGATGCCGACGCTGCCGCCGACGCCCATGGCCACGATCGGGGCCGGCAGCTTGAGCTGGCTGGCCGGGATCATGCCGGTGGGCTGGCCCTTGTCGTCGAAGGTGCGCAGCTGCGGGCGCAGGGCCTTGGTCACTGTGCCGGCGGCCAGGGCGCTCGCAGGCAGACTGACGCTCACCGGTAGAACGACGAGCGCGGCGATGACGAGACTAGTTTTCCACATGGCTTGGCCCCTCCTTGGGCTGGCTGGAATGGTTCGTATCCGGCGGCGGCCTGGCGCCGAGCAGCCGGTCCTCTTCGAACTTCAGCGCCCGCCGCGCCCAGCGCGCCCACACCAAGGCCCGGCGCGCGGCCGGCAGGTGCTCGAACGAGCCGACCACGTCGGCGGGCAGGGTCTGGCGGGTGGCGTAGAACAGGAAGCCGATGGCGCAGGCCGAGATGCCGATCCAGTTGATCGGCGAGCGGTGGGCGTAGGAGACGCCGAGCCAGGTGGCCACGCCCACCACCGCCAGCGACAGGGTGAACATGGCGATGTAGAGCGGCGCATAGACGCGGGCGGCCAGGCGCGGGTCGGCGCCCTTGGCCACGGCGCGGTCGAGCAGGCTGTTGCGCGCCATCACCCCCATCACCCCGCAGAACACCAGCGCCCCGACCAGCAGGCTCTTGAGCAGGTCCGAATCCAGCAAGGCGCCGCTGTCGCGGCGATAGTCGGCGCCGTCCTCGATGAGGTTGTCCAGGGCCATGGCGTGATACTGCACGCCGGGCGCCTGGCCGTGCACCGGCGATTCGACCCAGTCGTTGGAGGCCCGAAACTGGCCGCCGACCATGACCATCCTGCCCGCCAGAAGACGCTTCAGATCGCGGCTCTGCAGCCCCAGCCCCGCCACCATGCGATCATAGCCCAGAGTGAGGGCGTAGGGACACTCCTGCCGCTGGCCGGCTCCCGGCCCGCGCAGGCTGGTCAGCTGTTCGATCAGCCGCGCGCGCCAGCCTTCGCCCTCGCCGCGGCACGGGGCCGGCCGGCCGGTGACGGCGCGGGTCATGGCCAGATAGTCCGGATCCGGTCGCGAACCCCACACCACGTCCAGGGCCGGCCCGAAACCGGCGTCGGCCTCTTGGGGCGTGGCCGAAGCGCCGGCCCCGTCTCCCGCCAGGGCCGCGCGCGCCCGCCGCTTCAGCTCGGCCATCAGCTTGACGCCGCAGGCGTCGGCGCGGCGCAGGCACCAGGCCGTGTACATGGCCATGGCCGGCGATACGTCGAAGCCGTGCACGCCGGACCTGGCGGCGGCCTCCGGGGCCATGTCGTAGCCGACCACCAGCGGATAGGCGTGGGCCCCGACCAGGGCCGGGGCCAGCACCGAAACCGCGTCCAGGCGCCTCTGCACGTCGGTGAACATCGGCACGTCGGCCGGCGAGGGCTTGGCGAACACGATGGGCACGCCACCCACGGCGACGATGCAGGCGATCTTGACCAGGGGATCGGCCTGGCACCCCGGCGCCGCCGACCACGCCGCCGCATGGGTGGCGGCGGCGATCCCGGCGATGAAGGTCTCGAAGCCCTCGTTGGGGCCGCCCTGGCCGGTGTAGACGAAATCGACATAGAGCGCCGCCGGCGGCGCCCCGCCCACGTTCATCAGGTCGTCGAGCAGGGTCCACTGCTGGTCATAGGTCGGCGGGAAACGGTTCCAGCCGAAACTCTTCATCGTCTCCATGGAGGCTTCGTCGAGATAGACCACGCTGATGGCGCGCTGGCCGCGGCGGTCGCGGCCGTAATCGGCGGCGGTGATGCGCTGATAGACCTGGTCGGCCACCCGGTCGGACGAGGACTCCATCCCGAACAGGTCGAGCTTGGCCACGGCGTAGGCCGACAGGGCGAGCAGCAGGCTGACCAGCAGCGCCTTGCCAATCCGGACCGCGATCGCCACCCCTGGGACACCCTCCCTGGCCGAGGGTTCGTCGGCGCGCGGCGCAAGTCAAGCGCTCGCGCGCTGAGGCCGAACGGGCCAGGGACTGGATGAGCCGTCCCAGGTGGATTCGGCCAGGCCCTCTGTCGGGGAGTTTTCACACGGCCTCGGTGGAAAGCGGAAATTGCCACGCGGCGGTGATGAGCCCCTGAACGACCTTTCTCTTGCCTGGCGCCAATCGCCCTCGATAAGGTCATGACGGCGACCATGGGCGGTGTCGCACGTGAATGTCCGACATCTTCGTTTCCTACGCCCGCTCGACCGCCAGCCAGGCGCAGGCCATTGCCGAGGCGCTCCAGGCGCTGGGCTATGGCGTGTGGCGCGACGACGAGCTGCCCGCCCACCGCGACTATTCCGAGGTGATCGAGGAGCGCCTGCGCGCCTCCAAGGCGGTGGTGGTGGTCTGGTCGGCCGAAGCGGTGAAGTCGCAATGGGTGCGGGCCGAGGCCGATGTGGCGCGGGAGGCCGGCACGCTGGTGCAGCTGAGCCTCGATGGAGTCATGCCGCCGCTGCCATTCAACCGCATCCAGTGCGCGGACCTGAACGGTTGGACAGGAGACCTGGGCGCCGCGGGTTGGCGCAAGGTGATCGACAGCGTCGCCGACCTGGCGGGCCACAAGCCGCCGCCGCCTGGGCCGGCGGCAAGGCCGGCCCACGCGGCGCGCTCTGACAAGATCTCGATCGCAGTGCTGCCGTTCGCCAATCTCTCGGGCGACCCCGAGCAGGAATATTTCAGCGACGGCATCAGCGAGGACATCATCACCGACCTCAGCAAGGTCTCGGCTCTGGCGGTCGCGTCGCGCAACACCACCTTCACCTTCAAGAACAAGTCCATCGCCGTCACCCAGGCCGCGCGCGAACTGAACGTGACCTATGTGCTGGAAGGCAGCGTACGCAAGGTCGGCAACCGGGTCCGCATCACCGCCCAGCTCATCGAAGGTGCGACCGACACTCACGTCTGGGCAGAGCGCTACGACCGCAACCTCGACGACATCTTTGCCGTGCAGGACGAGATTTCCCGCGCCATCGTCGATGCGCTCAAGGTCAGACTGGCGCCGGACGAAAAGAAGGCGATCGCCCAGCGGGCGACTGGCAACCCGGAGGCTTACAAGCTCTACCTGATGGCACGGCGCCATTGGATCGGCGCCGGCGGTTCGGACCGATATCGCGATCTCATCATCCGTCTGTGCCAAAAGGCGATCGAACTGGACCCGTCCTATGCGCGCGCCTGGGCGCTGATGGCGATCAACCAGGCCAGCCGGCCATCCGCTGGCGACGATGCGGACGACCGGGGCTGGTCCGCCGCCGAACGCGCGCTTAGTCTCGACCCCGCGCTTCCGGAGGCCCGCGCCGCCAAGAGCCGCCTTCTGATCGACCAGGGGCGGCCCGAAGAAGCCGCGGCTGAGATAGAACTCGCCCTGCGCCTGGACCCGACATCCTTCGAGGTCAACAGTGGCGCCGCCTATCTGGCGATCGCGACCCGGCGTTACGAAGACGCCGTCCGCTACTATGAGGCGGCCGGGGTTGCCGACGACGCGGCTTTCGCGCCCCGGTTCATGGCCATTCAATGCTACGAGGCCCTGGGGGACAGGGCCGGGGCGCAGGCGACGGCCCGCGAAGCGGTGGCCAGGCTCGAGAAACTCACCGCCGCCGAACCGGACAACGGCGGGGCATACGCCTACGGAGCGGCGGCCTTGGTCATCCTGGGGGAGATGGAGCGCGCAAAGTCCTGGGCCGAGCACGCCTTGCTGCTCGAACCGGACGACGGCCTCGTCAGATACAATCTCGCCTGCGGCATGGTCAGGGCCGGCGATATCGATTACGCGCTCGATCTCGTGGAGGCGGCGTTCAAGAGGCTGGGGCCAGACACCGTTCGATGGGCCCGGATCGATACCGATCTCGATCCGTTGCGGGCGCTGCCGCGCTTCGAGGCGATCATGGCCGAGGCGGAGGCCAGGCTCGGCACATCCATCCTTCCCACCAAAGACGAGCGGGCCGGCGTCGATGGATGGAACGCCAGCGGCCGCGAATCAGGGTGACCTTAGGCTGGCGCCCTCCTCGGCGGAGGCCGCCCCGTCACTGAGCGGTGGTCTGGCGGCCCGACAATTGAGGGATCTATTCGATTTGGGAGCTGAAGAGTGAGCCTTGGGCGGTCCGCGACGCCAATGAGCCGGGCCGCCTTCGGACGAATCAAGCTCGAGACCGAAGGCTGGGAACGCGCCACATCGGCGGAAGAGCTGAAGGGACCCTCTTTTTCAGGCTGATGTAGCGACCAGCGGTGCGGTCGGCGGCGGGGCGCGCCCATGGCGCCGCCAGGCCCAGGCGCTATGCTCGCGGCATGGACGCGACAGCCGTCACCATCCCGGTTCCGGGTTCAGGGACCGTCTCGGGCCTGTGGCTGGCGCCGCCAAAGGCCAGGGCCTGCCTCGTCCTGGCCCACGGCGCCGGCGTCGGCATGCGCCATGCCTCGATGACCGCCATCGCCGATGGCCTCGCCGACCGCGGCGTCGCCACCCTGCGCTACCAGTTCCCCTACATGGAGCGCGGGAGCAAGAGGGTCGATCCGCCCCCCATCGCCCACGCCGCCGTGCGGGCGGCGGTGGCCGAGGCGCGCAATCGGGCGGGCGCCACCCCTCTCTTCGCCGGCGGCCGCTCGTTCGGGGGACGCATGACCTCCCAGGCCCAGGCCCTGGCCCCGCTCGAGGGCGTGCGCGGCCTCGTCTTCTTCGCCTTCCCCCTGCATCCCGCGGGAAAGCCCTCGGTCGATCGCGCGGCGCACCTCTCGGCCATCGCCATACCCATCCTGTTCCTGCAGGGCGCGGCGGACGCGCTCGCGGACGTCGACCTGCTGACGCGTACGGTCTCGGGGCTGGAGGGCCGGGCGAGCCTCAGTCTGATCGACTTCGCCGATCACTCGTTTCACGTACAGGCGAAAACCGGCCGGAAAGATGCCGACGTGCTGCGGGAGATACTCGACATCGCTGCGGCCTGGATGGGGGAGCCTCGACGGGGCCGTTAGTCGGTTGAACGCCTATCCGAAGCGCCGCACCAGCGGTTGCAGACCCCGCGTCTACCTAATCATGCAGATCAGCAAGCAGAGCATCGACGCTCTCAAAGTGGGTAAGCTCGCCTCGTTCTGCCGCCGCTATAGCGGCCCGCCTCGTGGCGTTCGGGGTTCGCACGTCGAACGGCAAAGCCTTCTCGGCAGCTACGCGTACAAGAAGAAGGCGGATAGCGTCGGAGATCGTGAGGCCCATACTCGCGAGCGCCGCCGTCGCGTGTCTTTTCAGGTCCGCGTCGATCCGCGAGCCTCCCGCCCTTCCAGACCATCCAGCAGCACCGGCAGCACAGCCAGCACGGCAGCACACTCCGCTTGAGCCGCCAGCTCTGGTCAGGCTTGTCTCGACTGGGGTAATCTCGCCACGTTCGAGGTCGCCAACTTCCAGCTCGCGTCTACGATCGGGGCGCCAACCTCCGTCATGCCCTGTTCATGGAGTTTGGCGCAGAGCGTCACCGTCCGCTGACTTGCGCTCCCATAAATAGATCGCCCAATCACGGCGCGGAGACATTGCGTTGAACACCGATCTCCTCCCGGCTAAGTCCTTGCTGCGGCCTTCCCCAAACGGCGCGCCGCGTAGCCGAAGAGGATCGGCGTGAGCTGGTGGAGACGGGCGTCATCGAAGCCTCTGCCCCTGTGGCAATCGCTTCTTGTGGGCCTTGCCTGCGGCGCGTTCGGCGCCGCGGCGCGGTGGATCGTTCCTGCGCCGATAGGCGCCGCAGCGCCGTTTGAGGTCTATTTTCCGTTCGTGGCCTTGGCCGCGGCCTTCGGCGGTCTATCGGGCGGATTGGTCGCTCTCATCATCGCGACCGTTACGGCGGTGACCTGGCGCGAGAACCCGGGGCCCGCCTTTTCCGGCTCTCTGGCGGTTTTCCTGGCCGCGAGTGGCCTCATTGTCGCGCTGCTGGCCGCCAGACGACGGATCATCGCGAAATTGCTGCAGAGCGAAGAGAGTCTGTCGAGCGCCAACAACCGGCTTCAGACGGTCGCCGGCGAACTGGCCCACCGAAACCGGAATTCCCTGTTCGTGATCATGTCGATCGTAAACCAGAGCGCGAGAGCGGCCGCATCCGCCTCCGAAGCGGCCGGCATCATCAACAGCCGTCTCGAGGCTCTGGTGCGAGCCCAGGACCTCCTGATCGAGTCCGGGACCGGCACGATCAGTCTGACGCGCCTCATCGATCGCGCCCTCGAACCGTTCGGGTCGGAGAGATTCGAAATCACCCCCGCGACCGATGTCGACCTGGCGACGGACGTGGGGATCGGCCTCGGCCTTGTTTTCCATGAACTGGCGACCAACGCCGTCAAGCATGGCGCCTTTTCCGCTTCATCCGGCCGCGTCCTCATCGGCTGGCGAAGGGAGGGGGAAGAGGTGCGCCTCTCCTGGCGCGAGCGAGGCGGCCCGCAGGTGCGCTTGCCTGAACGGCGAGGGTTCGGCTCGCGCCTCTTCGAAGTCGCCCTCGTTCCACAGGGAGGCAAAGCCGAGTGCCGTTACGAAACGGAGGGCCTCACCTGCGAGCTCACCATCCCCGCCCCCCTCAGGCCGCCCACCTATCTCTCGGCGGTTCCGGAGGGATCCGCATTCGCCCGGCCCGAAATCGGCTATTCCGCCCAGACCTGATCGGGGTGCGTGGACTGGTTTGGGCGGCCATGTGCGATCCGCTGCCCTGAGGGGTAGTGGCGCCGGATCCTCCACCTAAGGGGCCTTAAGAGGGAGGAGAATTGAGCTCAAACTCTCTCTCTCCCGGCTCTGGGTGCAGGGCTATCGCATATGCGCCCAGCGCCTTTCTCTTCCCTACCGTCATCCCCGGGCGGCAGTCCCGGGGATCCATTGAGCGCAAGAGAACGGGTGGCCATGCCCGGCATGGCCAGGTTTCGGCGCTTCAACCGCAGCTGGAACGCTCTGCATGGACGCGCTCGCGCGCGTCCACCCGCCATCCAGTGTGCATGGATGGCCG
>DASXCH010000019.1:0-39334 GCA_036491275.1 Caulobacteraceae bacterium | reverse complement strand
AGGCAAGGGCACCGTGACCCGCGCGCGCGTGATCCTCCTTGTCGCGGCCGTCGCCGCCCTGGCGGCGCTGGCGGCCGGGGCCTTCGCGGACTTCGCCGGCGCCGCGCACGCCTGGCTGCTGGGCTTTGTCTTCGTAAGCCTGGCGCCGGCGGGCGCCCTGGTGCTCATCGCGATCGCACGGCTCACGCGGGCGCCTTGGGGCCGGGATTTCGGTCCCCAGCTCACCGCTATCGGCGGCGCGGCGCCGTGGCTGTGGCTGCTCGGCGCGCCGATCGCCTTTCTGCTGTCCTGGATCTACCCATGGGCACAAATCGGCGGCGCACCCGCCCACCTGCGGCTCTATCTCTCGCCGTTTGCGGTCCTCGCCCGCGCCGCGGTGGCCCTCGGCGGATGGAGTGTGTTGGCGTTCCTCGCGCGGCGTGGACGCATCGGCGAGGTCGCCGCAGCCGTCGGCCTGGCGTTCCAGGCCGTGCTGCTGTGCGTGATTCCCAATGACTGGGTCCTGTCGCTGCAGCCGGGCTGGACCGCGACAGACATCGGCATGGTCTTCCTGACGCTGGAGGTCGCGCTGACCACGGCGGTGATCCTGCTCCTGAGCCCGAGCCTGCCCCGGAAGAGCGCCGACGATATGGCGGGCCTGATGATCGCTGGGGTGCTCGGCCTGATGTACCTCGTCTTCATGGCCTATCTGATCGATTGGTACGGGGATCTCCCTGACAAGGTCGGCTGGTGGCTGGCGCGCATCGCGGCCGGCCGCTGGATCGAGATCGCCCTGGCCTTCGCGGCCGGCATCGCCGCCTTCGCCCTTCTCGCCTTCGGCCGCCGCTATCGTCTCGCCGCGGCCGCCGCGGTGGCCGGGATCGCGATATTCTGCGGCTGGCTGCTGTCGCCGACACTTGGGCCGCTGGCATGGCTGGTGGCCCCGGCCGGGCTTGTCTTTCATGCCGCCGCATTCAGCCTCGCCGCCTCGGGCCGCTTCGCCGGCCCGGCCGAGGATCGCGCTCATGGCTGAAAGGTCGCGCGGAAACGACTGGAGAGGCGAGGGGAGGGGCCGACATTTCGCGTCACGCATCGCCGGCGGCGTCTTGCTGGCCGCCGCCATCGCGGCCCGGGCCTACCTGCTTCGAAGGCGGGCCAACGCGTCCACGGCCGCGGCGCCAGGGCTGTCGGCTCATGCGTTCGTCCCCGAGGCGACTCGCCCGGACGAGCTGGAGGGTTGGGGCGTGCGCTGGCGGGCGGCGGTCCTGGGCGGCGCCGGCGTCTTTTGCTTCGTCGCCGCGACGCTGGTCGGCGCCTACGCCGTTTACGAACATGCGGGCGCGCCGACGGTGGGGGCCCGACCTGCCGAGCGCTTTCCCGCGCCGACCCTGAACGCCCGCCTTGATCGCGATCCAGGCTGGAGCTTCGCTCCTCCGGAACAACAGGTCCGCAACCCGGACACGCAGGTCCGAGTGGCGATGGACCACCTCGCCGCCAAGGGCGATGCCGCCTACGGCGCCTCAGGACGAACGCCATGAAGGTCTTCGCCTTGCCGAGCGTCCTGATCGCCGTCGGCCTGGCCGGCTGTGCGCCTCGCACGGCCCTGACGCAGAACGACCTCGACAACGTCAGCGCGGCCCCCCGGCCCGGAGCCAGGGCGCCGCTGAATCTCCGCTTCACCGACCAGCGGGGCCAGCCGCTGACCCTCGGCCAAGCCATGTCGAACAAGCCCACGGTGCTCGTCTTCGCGGACTACACCTGCCGATATCTCTGTGGTCCCGCGCTCGTCCTCACCGCCGCGGCGCTCGACAAGACGCCGCTCCAGCCTGGCCGGGACTACAGCTTCGTGGTTGTGGGCATCGATCCGAAAGATGGCCCCGTCCAAGCGCGCGCCATGCAGATCTCGCGGCTGGGTTTCGCCGGCGCCGGCGGGGCGGTGCGCCTGTTGTCCAATGGGCCGGCTCCCATCGCCGCCGCAGCCCTCGGCTACCGATATCTTTATGACGCGCGGCTCGGTCAGTACGCCCATGACACATCGATCTACATCCTTGCCGCGGACGGGACCGTGCGCCGCCTGCTGCCCGAGTTCGGCCTCACCCCCGCGGCGCTGACCGGCGCGATCGAACAGGCCAGGGCACCGCCCACCGCCGCGCCTCTGTCGGCGCCGTTGCGGTTCATCTGCTACTGCCTACAGCCCCTTATAGGCGCCTATGACAAGCCTACGGTCCTGGCGCTACGGGCGGGCGGCGTCGGCGTGGTTGTCGCCCTTGGCCTGGGCATGTTCGCCCTCGGGCGTCGCCGCGAGCGTCGGCCATGAACGCCTTTTATCTCCCCCAGGCGTCGACCCAGGCTCAGGCCGAGGATCGAATCTTCCTGACCCTGCTGGTCCTTTCCGGCGCCGTGCTCCTGCTGGTGCTGGCCCTGGTCGTCGGCTTTTCCATCCGCTACCGCGCCGGCTCCAAGGCGCGGCGCGGCCCTTTGCCAGCCTGGGTCAGCCACGAGGTCGAGATCGGCTGGACCGTGGCCACGCTCTTCCTCTTCCTGTTCCTGTTCTGGTGGACGATCTCCGCCCAGCTGCGCCTGCAGATCCCGCCCGCCAACGCCTTCGAAATCCACGTCGTCGCCAAGCAGTGGATGTGGAAGGTTCAGCAGCCCAGCGGGGTTCGCGAGATCGACACCCTGCACGCTCCGGCTGGCATCCCCGTCAAGCTGGTGATGACATCGCAGGATGTCATCCACAGCTTCGCCGTGCCGGCCTTCCGGCTGAAGCAGGATGTGCTGCCCGGCCGATACACGGAGATGTCCTTCCAGGCGACCCAGCCGGGAACCTACCAGCTGTTCTGCGACCAGTATTGCGGCCTCGACCATTCGCGCATGACCGGTCAGGTGGTGATCCTCTCGCCGGCCGACTACGCGCGCTGGGTCGCGGCCCAGCCGGAGGGCGACAGTCTGGCGGCCCAGGGGGAGGCCATCTTCGCCTCTTCCGGCTGCGGCGGTTGCCACGGTCAGGGGGCGGCCGTCCATGCGCCGCCGTTGGAGGACCTTTACGGCTCCGATGTTCCGCTGGCCGGCGGCGGGTTCGTCCGCGCCGACGAGGGCTATATCCGCGACGCCATTCTGCAGCCCCGCAAGAACATTCCCGCCGGGTACGAGCCGGTGATGCCGAGTTTCCAGGGGGCGCTGAGCGAGGACCAGCTCGTGCCGCTGGTCGCCTACATCAAGTCCTTGAAGGCCAAGCCATGAGGGATACCGAAACCCCGCAGGCTGCGCCGGAGACGCCGAAGCCCGCGAAGCCGAGCTATCTGGCGGACGGGCACACGGTGGCGTCGTGGATATTCACCACGGACCACAAACGCATCGCCATCCTCTACGCCCTGTCGATCACGGTGTTCTTCTTCATCGGCGGGGCCGCCGCGACCCTGATCCGCATCCAGCTGTTCACGCCGCACAACACCTTCCTGACGGCGGGCCAGTACAACCGGCTGTTCACCCTGCATGGGGTGGTGATGGTCTGGTTCTTCCTGGTGCCGTCGATTCCGACGACGCTTGGCAACTTCCTGCTGCCACTGATGATCGGCGCCAAGGACGTCGCGCTGCCCAAAATCAATCTCCTATCCTGGTGGCTCTATCTGGGCGGGGCGGTGCTGACCATCGTTTGCCTGGTCTGTGGCGGGGTCGATACGGGCTGGACCTTCTACACGCCCTATTCGACGCTTTATTCCAACTCCTGCGTGCTCCTCGCGGCCGCGGGGGTTTTCGTCGTCGGCTTCTCCTCGATCCTCACCGGCGTCAATTTCATCGCCACGACGCACATGCTTCGCGCACCGGGCATGACCTGGTTTCGGCTGCCGTTGTTCGTCTGGGCGATCTACGCCACCAGCATCGTCATGGTGCTGGCGACGCCGGTCCTGGCGATGTCGCTGCTCCTGGTGATGGCCGAGCGCGTCTTCGGTCTGCCGGTGTTCGATCCCCGCTTTGGCGGCGATCCGCTGCTCTTCCAGCACCTGTTCTGGTTCTACAGCCATCCGGCCGTCTACATCATGGTCCTGCCGGCGATGGGGGTGATATCCGAGGTCATCGCCTCGGAAGCGCGCCGGCGCGTGTTCGGCTATCAGGCGATGGTCTACGCCATGGTCTCGATCGCCATCATCGGCTTCATGGTCTGGGGCCACCACATGTTCGTTTCGGGCCAGAGCCCGTACGCCTCCGTGGTATTCTCCTTTCTGTCGTTCATCGTCGCCGTGCCCTCGGCGATCAAGGTGTTCAACTGGACCGCCACCCTCTACCGGGGTCAGATCCGTTTCGCGGCGCCCATGCTCTACGCGCTTGGATTCCTCGGGCTCTTCACTGTCGGTGGACTGACGGGGCTTTTCCTCGCGGTCGTGCCGATCGATGTCGCCGTCCATGACACCTACTTCGTCATCGCCCATTTCCACTACATCATGGTCGGCGGCACGGTGTCGGCCTTCTTCGCCGGCCTTCATTACTGGTGGCCGAAGATCACCGGGCGCCTTTACCCCGAATGGTGGGCGAAGTTCGCCGCCATCGGCATGTTTCTGGGCTTCAACTTCACGTTCTTCCCGCAGTTCATCCTGGGCTACCTGGGCATGCCGCGGCGCTATCATCAGTACCCGGCGCAGTTCCAGATCTGGAACGTCCTTTCGTCCTCTGGCGCCGTCGTGCTCGCGGCCGCCTACCTGCTCCCCCTGGTCTATCTGATGTGGTCTCTGTTCGCGGGCAGGCGCGCGAACGCCAACCCATGGGATGCGACAGGCCTGGAGTGGACAACGGCTTCACCGCCAATCCGGGACAATTTCGAGACCCCGCCGCGCGTCGAGACGGCTCCCTACGACTACCACGATCCGGACATCGGCCCGACCCAGCCCAACCAGCCGCCTCGCCAGCCCCAGGCCGCCGAATGAGCCAGTCCGCCCAGTTGCTGCACGAGCCCTGGCCGGATCGCCCGCGCGAGACCGAAGGCTACGTCTTCGCCATGTGGATTTTCCTGGCCACCGAGGTGCTCTTCTTCGGCGCGCTGATGGCCTTCTATGCAGTCAACCGCTGGGCCCATCCGGCCGCCGTCAAACAGGCCGCCGCCCACTCCGATTTCTGGTTCGGCACCATCAACACCGCGATCCTGCTCACCTCGAGCCTGACGATCGCCACCGCTGACCGCGCCCTTGAGCACGGACTGCCACGCCTCGCCCGCGTTGCACTCTGGCTGACCTTGGCCTTTGGTCTGGCCTTCCTCCTCACCAAGGGCTTCGAATATCGCAAGGATCTCGAGGACCACCTTTGGCCAGGTCCGAACTTCGCCCTGGTCGCCATTGGCGCGCGGCCGTTCTGGGGGTTCTACTGGATCGCCACGGCCGTCCACGCGGTCCACGTCACTATTGGGCTGGGACTGATCGTACGCCTGATCATCCTGTCGCATCGGCGGATGCTGCGTCCCCGACAGGCGTCGATGACCGTCACCACCCTGTACTGGCACTTCGTAGACGTCGTTTGGGTCGTGCTCTACGCCCTGCTTTACCTCGTGGGCAGAGCATGACGCGGCGAGAACTGAAAAGCGTGCTGCTTGTGCCGGTGGCGACCTGGGCGGGCCTTTGCCTGGCGCTCGCCGCAACGGCCGCCTACGCCTTCCTTCCCCACGCACCGGTCAAACCGGTCGTCGCCCTGGTGATCGCCGCTTTCAAGGTGATCCTGATCGCCGCCTTCTTCATGCGGCTCGACCGCGCCAGCGCCCTGGTCAGGATCACCGCGGCGGTCGGATTCCTATGGCTTTCGTTTTTGTTTATTTTCACGTTCGCCGATTTCATGATGCGCTCCGCAGGGGCCTAGGAATCGACAAGCCGTCGATCGCTGCCCAGGCGCCCTTGCGGGCGTCTCAGCCGCGGCGGTCGGATCGGATCGACGATCCGTTACGTGTGGTGGTCACCGGGCTCTGGCGGCGCGGACGAGCCCCGCCCCGCGAGGACATAAGGCGATAAAGGCGCGGGACGAGCCGAGGTCCAAGGCCGCGGCTGGGCCGCGTCTGAATTATCGCAACCGCCAAGGTTCCCTATCGGTTTGCTTCTCATGACCTTTAGAGGAGACTGCAGATGGAGCACGCCTTGGAGACCTCGACTCGCCCGGAGGACGAGATCGGCGTTCACGCTGAGACCTATCACCGGTTCATGCTCGGCGTGAAATGGATGGCCATCCACCTCGCGGTGCTTCTGGTCTTTCTGGTGCTTTGGTTTTGCACCTCAGCCGGCTTTCTCACCGCGTTGATCGCGGCCCTGATCGTCTTCGGCGCCGCCATCTACGCAATGACGCACGGCTTGGCGCACTCCACTGAGCAGGATAACCCTCACTTACCCCCGCAACCGCGCGCGATCCGCCGCTGACGAAAGACCGTCACCGTCTTCCGGCTGCTGCCGCCGGCCGTTTCATGGTTCGAATAAGTAAACCGACACTGGAAGCTCCAGCTTGGGAGCGATCGCCGAGTGACGATCGACCTTTACTGTGGGCGGCGTAATACCAAACGTCGACCCCTGACCGAGCGCGTCATCTTTGATGAATGCGGAACGTAGCGCCGGTCGAAGAGTTTGAGGTGAGGCGACACTAACAACTATCTCCTCAAAGCAACGAAGCAGGCGAATGCCGGCTTCTTTGACGCGGACCTTCAAGCGCGACCGACGCTTTCTACGAGGAACTTCCATGAAAATCATACCCATCGTGTTGCTTTCGGGCGCCCTGGTCATGGCCACGGCCAGCTTGGCCGTGGCGCAGGATCAAACGAGACCGACCGCCGACCCCAGCGCGCCGGCGAACCCGGCCGTGAAATCGCCCCGAGACACAATGTCGGCGCCCCTCGCGAAGGGTCATAACTCCTTCACCAAAGCTGAAGCGCGCGACCGCATCCAGAGGGCGGGCTACAGCGACGTCCGTCATCTGATGCTCGATTCCGACGGGCTCTGGCAAGCGACCGCACAACAGAGCGGGCAAAGCGTTCATGTGGCGCTCGACTACAAAGGCGACGTCGCCACGCAATGAGCCGCCCCGCCGCCAGGCCCTAACCTCAGGCCGGCGCAGCCGGCGAAAGGACTTCCATGAGCCATATCATCACTCGACTGTTCGACGATTTCGCCGACGCCCAACATGCGGTTATTGAACTTGAGCGGGCCGGCACGCCGCACGGCGACATCAGCGTCGTTTCGCACAAATCCGATCCGAAGCACGCCGGGGTCAGGGTCCGCGAGCCGCACGACCACACCGCTGGCGAAGCCAGCGCGATTGACGCTGGCGTCGGTGCAGCGGCGGGCGGCGCGCTCGGCGCCGCAGGCGGCGTGTTGGCTGGCCTGGGCCTGCTCGCCATCCCGGGGCTTGGCCCAGTCGTGGCGGCGGGCTGGCTCGCCTCCGCCGCCGTAGGCGCACTGGTGGGGGGTGCTGTCGTCGGCGCGGCCGGCGGTGTCGTCGGCGCCTTGACCAATGCCGGCGTGAGCAAGGAAGAGGCCGACGTCTATGCCGAAGGTGTTCGGCGCGGGGGAACCTTAGTCAGCGCGAAGGTCGACGACGATCATCTGGCGCAAGCCGAAACGGCCCTCAACATGGTTCCTGCGGTCGATATCGCCTCCCGCCGAGCCGCCTATCGGCAATCTGGCTGGACGACGTTCGATGAATCGGCGCCACCCTACACGGACGAAGAAATCATGGCGGAGCGCGCGCGATCTCGCTCCGCAGTCTGAGGTCAGGGGAGCCCGCCCACGGCGGGCGGCCCCCTCCGTCAGTTGCGCCACGTCTCCGGAGCCCCGTCCCGGACCTCGCCTTGGACACAGCCGCCAGTTTCCGCGTCTGTCGAGCAGGAAACATATAGCTCGACTGGTTCTGGCGTCCCGTCGCCCGCGCTTACGATTCGATCGAAACCCCGACAGGGTTTTTCAAATCTATAAGTGTGTGGGCCGACAGACGAGGACTGAATTAAGATCGAGTTTCCAACAGGGCGGAGGATGTTGATGAGGCGGCCCATCTAGGGGTCGAGTTCGACTGTGCAGCAAGTCGGCCATTCCCACATGGTTGTGATAGAACGCACCGGCGCCGCGTGGTCTTGGACGTTGGTTGACACCGGAGGCGCGTCGGCGGCCGCCGGGACCGCCCCTAGCCAGCAGTTGGCCATGGAGATCGCTTGGCGCTGCGCGCGCACCATCGGGCCGCAGGCTGTCGTTGGATTTCCGGAAATCATTGTGCGGGTTGGCCTCGTCGAACCGGCCCAAGCGACTCGCCCGTCGCGCTGATCTAGCCGGCCGGTCGCGCGTTTAAGAGGATGGACGCTCCCGTACTGACCGAGAGCCGCGATCTTAGGCGCCACAGGAGTCGAAATGGCTGACGAGCAACGCAATCACGACGAAGACATGAAGCCTCCACGGGAACCGGGCCACGCTCCACGTCCAGCGACAGAGCCGGACGGCTCCGATGGATCGTCTAAGGCGCCAGGCGCCGACACCGACCCAGCGACTGGAGAATCAACCCCTAAAGCCCGTCGCGACTGACCACCGTCGGATAGTCGGCGGAAATGAAGCGCCCCGGCGGACTGGGCAGGTCGCGGGCAAAGGTCACATCTCCTCCTTCCAGCCGGCGCGGATCAGAAGCCAGTTGACCGGATACGAGGTCGCAAAGCCCCCGAGCATGGCGATCTGCATCGCAAACCAGAATTCCGGACTGGCGACCGAGGCGAGGCCACCAAACGTCGTTCGGAACCAGCCGAACTGTATCGCCGCCATGAGCGCGTACATTCCCACCTGCCAGGCGCTGATTGACGCGATGTCGGCTTTGAGAGCAGCCATGAGACCCGCGCGAACGGAGAGATGCCGCATCGGCTTTATCGTGAAATACTGGAAGCCGACCCCAAGCATGAAGGCCAGAACAAAGTCCAGGACCCAAACGGCGAAGGTCTTGTTGTCGAAAAGCGTGTGCCAGCCAAATATGACCGCTACCCCGGGAAAGGCGTAGGCGACCCACTCGGCGATGAGGTCCCCGAGCGTGCAGCCCGCGCCGCAGTGGCTGGATCCCTTCAGCACGGCGGCCGGGAAGGGGGCCGACGGCTTGTTCGACCCGCCCGGATCGGCGCGCCCCCAGATCCAGTAGGCGGCGAGCCACAGTATTCCACCGAACAGCGTCGTCAGCGGCCATACCAGGTTCATGATCCACATTTTCTGCGGATGACGAAATTCATCGAAAACTACGACGACCGAACAAGACCCGGCGACGATAAGCGACGTCGTCGACAGAACGACTAACCAGTCGGGAAAGGAGGCGTTCATCGGGCTCTCGAGACTTGGCGCAAGTCGGCTTCGGCGCACCACTGACTCATGAAACGATGGGGAAGGGCGCTAGCTCCCGCACGACGTGAGAGATCGGCGATGATCTCGGGTACCCACTCGGGCGCCACGACCGGAACCGGCTGAGTCCGGTCTCATCAGGTCGCTGGTATTGCCAGCAACCATTTCACCCATATTGTGGATGCGGGCGATGCCGGGTGCGGCGCGCGCCATCGCATCTCGCGGATGCCGTTTTGCCCCACCATCTACGACAAAAGCAGCCGGTCGATCCTGTGGGGGTCGGCGACGTCACGTCCTGGCCTGTGATTGGGTCGCGTCTATTATAGGATAAGGGCAGCGCAGTGCTTGAACAAACGCACGATGCGCTATGGGTGGCGGAAGGACAGATTGTCAGCTTCTTCGGCGCTCCCTACCCGACGCGCTCGGTGATCGTCCGATTGGAGAACGGCGATCTATGGGTATGGTCGCCGGTCAAGCTGTCGGCGGATCTGTGCGCCGAGCTGGATCGGCTCGGCCCGGTTCGGCACCTCGTGAGCCCGAACAAGCTCCACCACCTCTATCTGTCCGAATGGAAAGCAGCCTTTCCTGGGGCGCAACTGTGGGGACCGCGATCGACCATCAAGAAACGCCCCGACCTGGAGTTCCGCGCAGCGCTGCGAGATGACCCGCCGTCCGAATGGCTCCCGGATATCGACCAGGCGTGGTTCAGGGGCTCTTTCGCCATGGACGAGATCGTCTTTTTTCACCGCCCGTCGGCGACGGCGATCGTTGCCGACTTGATCCAGACATTCAGCGACGCATTTCTTCGAAAGCACTGGGGTTGGTACAGCGTCCTGGCGCGCCTGGATGGTCTCACTCAGGAACAGGCCTGCGCGCCGTTGGAGTGGCGATTGTCATTCATCGACCAGGCACCGGCGCGTCGGGCGCGCGACAAGGTGCTGGGCTGGGCGTGCAAAAATCTGATCGTGGCGCATGGCGAGCGACCGGACGCCATCGGTCCAGCCTATCTGAGCAGATCGTTCAGGTGGCTCGGAGTTCCAGGTAGCGGGAATATATCATAGAGTGATATAAGCATCGTGCGCGCCCGCCTCGAAGCAAGCGCAAAATTATGCTCATCCGTCCGAGCTTCAGAGCAATCGCCAACTCGTTAAAGTCGAATCAGCGTCACAATATGGGAACCTGAATTGCCGACCTCAGACCGCGCTGCTCATTCCGCAACGACCGATGCGCCTAACACCGCGAAGCTGCCAGATGATCAGGCGGGGCGTCTCAGCCTCATCACGCTCTCGCTGCTCGCGCTAGTCGTCGGCGTTGTGACCGGATTGGGCGCTGTTGGCTTTCGCGATCTGATCGGCCTGATCCACAACCTGATGTTCACGGGCCATTTGGCCATGGGTTACGACGCCAACGTCTTCACCAAACCGTCACCATGGGGCGCGCTGGTCATTCTGGTTCCGGTCGTCGGAGGTGTGGGGGTCACCTGGCTGGTGTCGACCTTCGCGCCCGAGGCCAAGGGCCATGGCGTGCCGGAGGTGATGGACGCCATCTACTACAAGGGCGGGGTGATCCGCCCCGTGGTAGCGGTCGTGAAGTCCCTGGCCTCCGCGCTCGCGATTGGCAGCGGCTCGTCGGTCGGCCGAGAAGGGCCGATCATCCAGATCGGTTCGGCGCTCGGTTCGACGCTTGGGCAGATTATCAGAATGCCGGCTGGACAGCGGATCGCCCTGGTCGCGGCCGGCGCTGGGGCAGGGATCGCGGCCACCTTCAACACCCCAATCGGCGGGGTGATGTTCGCGATCGAACTGATGATGCCGGAGGTAAGCGTCTCGACCTTCCTTCCGGTAGCCCTGGCCACCGGCGCGGCGACCTTCATCGGGCGCTGGGCCCTCGGCGATCAACCGGCGTTCCAGGTGCCTGCGCTGACGCCGATGTCCGCCGACGGGAGCGCCCTGATCGTTCTTTTGCTGTTTGCCGTGCTTGGCTCTATCACCGGCGCCGCTTCGGCCGGCTTCATCCGGGGCCTGCACGTCGTTGAGGATGTCTTCGACAAGATCGGCTCGCGCTACCTACGCCACATCCTCGGTATGCTGCTGGTCGGCGTGATGATGTACGCCTTGCTGATTGGGTTCGGGCAGTACTACGTCGACGGCGTCGGCTATGCGACAGTGGAGGCTATTCTCTCGGGGCGACTGGCAGCCTTCTGGATCCTCGGCCTACTGTTCCTCGGCAAGGCGCTGGCGACATCGCTGAGCCTAGGCTCGGGCTCTTCGGGCGGGATATTTTCGCCCTCCCTGTTCATGGGTGCGACGCTTGGCGGCGGGTTTGCATCCCTGCTGACAGCGTTGGGTTTCCCGATTTCCCTTAGTATTCCAGCCTTCGCCATGGTTGGAATGGGCGCGATGGTCGGCGGCGGCACCGGGGCGGTGATGACCGCCGTTGTGATGATCTTCGAGATGACGCTGAGCTACGACATCATCATGCCGATGATCGTGGCGGTGGCCATGAGCGTGGGCGTACGGCGGGTGCTCTCGCGTGAGAACATCTATACGCTCAAGCTCGTCCGTCGCGGCCGGGCCATCCCCAAGGCGCTGCACGCCAACATGTTCCTGGTGCGCCGCGCGAGCGAGGTTATGGACCACGATGTCGTGGTCCTGGATGCCGAGACAAGCTTCGACGACTTCCTGCGTCAGCCAGAACACGATGGTCGCCTGCGCCACGTGGTAGTCACCCAGAAGGGCAGGCTGTTCGGCGTGATCCGCGTCAATACCGGGTTGCGACGCGGCTTGGAGACGACCCATACCGGCGTCAGCTTGGGCGAAGTTGCCAGCCGTAATTTCAGCGTCGTGGGGGAAGATGCGGTCGTGTTCGACGTTATCGAGCGCATGTGGCGCAAGGGCGCGGTGATGACCATCGTCACTAAGGGCCGAGGTGTTCCTCATGGAGATGATGTTGTCGGCGTGATCACCAAGGAGCACGTGGCCGACTCGGTCGCTGACAGTGTGCAAATCTATCCGCGCGGCTGATCACCTAACCGGTGTCCGCAGGAGCGATCTGCTTCAGGCGCCGAAGTGACTGCGTCAGTAGGGGTTCTTGGCGTTGCATCTCTCCGAGGTGCTTGCCGGCGAGCTCATCCAGGAGTGTCTCGCCGGCGGCCGTTAGGGTCAGAAGGACGCTGCGGCGATCCTCGTCCGAGGCCGAACGTTCGGCAAGTCCGGCCGTGGCCAGCCGGTTGACCAGTTGAACCGCGGCGTGGTGGGTCAAGAGCAGCTGCCCGGCGAGCTCTTTCATCGGCATGGCGTCGACGGCCCGCGTCTTGATGGCCAGCATGGCCTGGTATTGCTGTTGGGTGATGCCGGCCTCGCGATTGAGCGCCTCGCTGGCCGCCAAGAACCGGCGCAGGGCCAGGCGAAACCCCGCAAGCCCAGAAAACTGTTCGGCATTTAGGGGCATAAAGTTTACATTGAGCTCCACGCTCAGATCGGCGCGTATTTATACCACCAGGTCGAAGCTGTTGCTCGTCAGTTCGTTGAGTTTGGAAGGGTCGCGCTCCTGAAAGCGGCGGTTAGCCAAGCTCTCGTCCGCCGCGCGCCGATTGCCGGCGTCCATCAGGGAGCGGCGATGTCAGACGCCCAGCACATCCGCCCCCAGCCGGGCGTCCGGCAGAGCCGTGGTGCCGTCGCCGCAGCCTAGATCGATCACCTTGAGCCCCGGCACGATCCGCAGGGCGCCGACCACGGCCTCCCCGCTGGTTCGCATGGCCTGGGCGGTGCGCGTGAAATCGCCCTTTTCCCATAGGGTCTTATTCGGATTGACCGGCGTATCCATGGCTTGCCCCCGCAAGTTGCTGTCCTCAGCTGAGCCATTGTCGGCCAAATCTGTAGCGGTTGCGAGCGCCTCCCTGCGCGTGGACGTCTGGGCCACGCCGCCGACCGACCCAACCGCGCTGCCCTGACGTTTCTATCTGCAGAGCCCGCGGCATCTCCATCCGGCGCAGACAAGATAATGCTTGCAAGTAAATAGCCCGAAACCTTCAGCTTGCCCGTGGTGTAATCCGATTGGGCTGTTACTAGTCTGTGGGCGGAATCCTCAATTTGCATTCAACTCCCTGGCGGACGTACGCAAAGCAATGCACGCGTCGGTCGCCAAGCGGAGTGGGGCGCCAAAGCCCAAAGCCCCGAAGCTGCTCTGAATTGGACGATAGCGGACCGCCTCTGGTGGGGCCGGAACCTCACCCCTTCCCAATTCTTTAGTCCTCTGCAGCTTCGGCCTGCCATCAGGCGAGAAGTCGGTGAACCGCGGAGATCTGGGCGTGAATGAAATCGAAGATCCGCCTCGACGGCCGCCACCCGGCGACGATGAGCTGCTCCGTCTTATTCTTGAGAGCGCCACGGATTTCGCGATCTTCACCATGGATCCGAACGGGATCGTGACGAGTTGGAACACGGGCGCGGAGCGCCTGCTCGGTTGGACAAGTGAAGACATCATCGGCAACACTGCCGATGTGATCTTCCCCCTGGAGGAGGGGCGAGGCGCGGCGAGCGCGGAAGAACGGCGGACGGCGCTCGCGCTGGGCCGGGCAGAAGATGAGCGCTGGCAAGAGCGGAAGGATGGCTCTCGCATATGGGCGTCAGGCCTGCTGATGCCTCTCGCCGACCGCGAACTCGGTTTCGTGAAAATATTCCGAGACCGTACAGAGCAGCACAGGTCCGAAGAACTTCTCCGCGAGAATGAGGAGCGATTTCGGGTCCTAGCCGTAAGCATTCCACAGCTCGTCTTTCGCACCAAGCCGACCGGCCTGCGCACCTGGGGTAGCCCGCAGTGGAGCGTGTTCACTGGCTTGAACCTTGCCGAAAGTCTGGAATTCCGCTGGCTCGATGCTGTCCACCCCGACGACCGGGAGGAGACCTTGAAGGCTTGGTCCGAGGCCCCCCGAAAGGGCGAGTATTACATTGAACACCGAATTCGCCGGAAGGCGGACGACGAGTGGCGATGGCACCAGACCCGCGCAGCGCCGTTGGAAGGCCTTAAGAACGCTGACGAGTGGGTCGGCACGTCAGCCGACATTCATGATCTGCGCAGCTTGCAAGGACGGCAGGCGGTGCTTCTGGCGGAGCTTCAGCACCGGACGCGAAATCTGCTCGCGGTCGTGCAATCACTGATGCGCCAGACCTTGAGATCGAGCCGTTCGCTCGAAGACTTTGGCGCCGAATTCGAGGGGCGGCTACGAGCCTTGGGACGAGTGCAAGGGCTACTCGCCCGAACCGATCACCGACCCATCGATCTCGCTGAGCTTGTTACGGTCGAGCTCAGCGCACACCGTGACGGCGACGAGCTTTCCGACAAAGTGCTGATCGAGGGACCCCCGGTGGCGGTCAGGCCAACCGCCGCGCAAGCATTCGCGCTCGCCATTCACGAGCTGGCGACCAACGCGGTCAAGTATGGCGCCCTTAGCCAGGCCACAGGCAAACTCTCCGTAATCTGGAAGCTGGAGAAAGAAGGCGCAAAGCGTCTCATTCGACTGGACTGGTGCGAGAGCGGCGTCGCGATGTCCGAAAGTGGCCAGCCACGCCGCAGGGGCTATGGCAGCGAACTCATAGAACGGGCGCTGCCATATCAGCTCATGGCGAAAACCAAGCTGACATTTGGCCCGGACGGCGTTTGCTGCGAGATCGCCGTCGATCAGGCTGAGGTCGAGGAGAATGCAAATGGCTGAGAGACCGCTGGAAGGCTTGCGCGGCAAGCTCATCCTCGTCGTCGAGGACGATTTTATCATCGCTACCGATCTTGCTTTGGCTCTCGAAGACTGCGGCGCTGAGGTGCTGGGACCCGCCGCGTCCGTCGACGACGCACTCGAACTGATCGCCGCCGGACATCGGCTCTCAGGTGCGTTGCTCGATATCAACCTTGGTCAAGAACTCGCTTATCCAATAGCCGATGAGTTGCGCAGACGCGGCGTCCCTTTCATCTTCGCCACTGGCTATGACGCTTGGATCATTCCAGACCCTTACCGCAACATGCCCCGGTGCGAAAAGCCAGTTGATACACGGATAGTCGAGCGCCTACTCAACGAGGGCAATGCGAACGCCTGAACGTGAGACGCGCCCAGCGTGATCGGCGCGTCGGGCCTCGGTTTAGCGTTTCGCCGCTGCTGGCTTGTCGAAAAGCGTGCGCAGCTCGTCCTTGGCTCTCTCCAGCACTTTGCGATGCTCTTCCGGCAGGCTCTTACCCGCGCGATTGATATAGAAGGTCAACATCGACATGGCCGAGCGATAGGGTTCGCTCTTGCGCCGGTGGCTAGCTTCGGCTGAATGTTTGAGCGACCTAGCGATCGTCTTCGGATCATTGCTGGCGAACACATCTTTCTTCAGGTCGAGCGCATCGCTGTGCTCCGTCACGTCTTGCGACCATTTCTTTCTTGCCATCATCGCACCCATTCATAAGCCAGATTGGATCGGTGTTATTGTGGAGCGGCCGCGGACGTGACGCGCCAGATCGTGTTGCCGACGTCATCGGCGATCAGCAACCCGCCGCCGGCGTCGATCGCCAATCCAACGGGCCGGCCGTGTACCTTGTTGTCGCCGGCCAGAAAGCCCGTCACCACATCCTGCGGCATGCCGCTCGGCTGGCCGTTGGTAAAGGGGACGTAGATCACCTTGTAACCGTTGAGCACGGGCCGATCCCAACTGCCATGCTCGCCGACAAAGGCGCCGCCACGATAGGACGCCGGCAGGCTGGCGCCGGTGGCGAAGACCATCCCTAGGGGGGCGACGTGAGAGCTCAGGGCGTAATCCGGGGGGATGGCCTTGGCGACCAAGTCCGGTCTCTGCGGCATGACGCGGGGATCGACGTGCTGGCCATAGTAGCTATAGGGCCAGCCATAGAACGCGCCGTCCTTCACCGAGGTCATGTAGTCGGGCACCAGGTCGGGGCCGAGCTCGTCGCGCTCGTTGACCACGGCCCAGAGGACATGGGTGGTCGGTTCAAACTGCAGGCCGTTCGGATTGCGCAGGCCCGTGGCGTATAGTCGGTGAGCGCCGGTCGCGCGGTCGATCTCCCAGATACAGGCCCGCTCGAACTCGGCCGGCATGCCATTCTCGGTGATGTTGCTGTTCGAGCCGACGCCGGCATAGAGCTTGGTTCCATCGGGACTGGCAGTCAGGCTCTTGGTCCAGTGATGGTCGATCGGCCCACCGGGAAGGTCAGTCAGCTTGACCCCCGGGGTGGTGATGCTGGTCTCGCCGGCCTGATAGGGAAACCGCAGCACCGCATCAGTGTCGGCGACATAGAAGTCGCCGCCGACCAGCACCATGCCGAATGGCGAGTGAAGATGGTCGATAAACACGGTCGGCGGCGCGGCGCGCCCATCCGGTCCCATGCGGATCAGGAGGATGCGGTTTCCGGCCTTGGTGGCGGAGTGGGCCTGTTTCTCGATCAGGTTCATCACGAACTCCTTGGGCCGGTTGATCGGCGCCTTGGGTCCGTCGGTTTCCGCCACCAGCACGTCGCCGTTAGGCAGCACATAGAGCGAGCGGGGGTTCTTCAAACCTGTCGCCAACGCCTGGATCTGTAGGCCCGCCGCGACGGTTGGCGTCGCGGTTCCCCAGGGCGTGATCTTGGGGACGTGCATCGGCGGCATCAGATATTGGTGGATCTCGGGCAGATAGGGATGGGCGCCGATCTGCCGGTTCGGATCAATCGGCTTGGGTCCGCCGCAAGCCGCGACCGACAAGGCCACAGCGGCGCAGAGGCTGAGGCGCTGGGGGCTCATGGGCGATCCTGCGCGCTGACGCCAACGCCATGGCGATAGACCATCGCCCACCCGTTCCAGCCGGTGACTAGCAGGATCAGCACCACCACGGCTGACAGGATCAGTCCGGTCGGCACGACCGATGTATAGGCGTCGCGGCTATGAATGAAGGCGTTGAGGATGGACAGGATGATGACGAGGGCGTTGCCGAGGGCATGAATCCAGGCGGGCCTGAGCGCGCGAATACGGCGGTCGCCGAGGAAGTCGATCAGTCCGGCAAGCACGACAAAGACAGAGACTACCAGCCCTACAGTAAGCAACCAGGCCGACATGTCGGCCCACATGATGGTCGCGGTCTTCCAGTAGACCAGATCGGTGATCAAGGTCCCGACGAAGCAGACGATCGGAATCGGCACGAGCATCGGATGGATCGGATGGCCGCCGATCCGTGCGGTCGAGCGCGGGTTTTCGCTGGGCATGTCCGTCCTGGCTCAGTGCTTCGTGTCCGAGCTATCTAAGCGAAGACGTTTGCACTCGGTTCCTGCGCTTGAGCTCCGAAAATCGCCCGAAGGCCATCGGTTCGAGGGTTTTGTCTCTTCGGCTCTGGATCAAAGCACCGCGACGAAACGATTAACGGGGCGAACTAAGGCTTTCCTCATGAGGAACCTTTGCCGCTACCGATCCTGTCAGACGGCTACCCATTCTCGCGAACCGTTGAAGTTCACCGTTCTGCTTTCGTCAGTCTAACATTTACTGAGACGTAAGGCGCCAAAACACCGCGATCAGCGGCGGTCCAACGACGACCACCAGGATGGAAAGCGGCAGCCCCAGCCTGGCGTAGTCTCCGAACCTGTAGCCGCCGGGGCCCATGACCAGGGTGTTGCACTGGTGCCCGACGGGGGTCAGGAAATCGCAACCGGCGCCGGTGGCCACGGCCATCAGAAAGGCGTCCGGATTGAGATGAAGCCGTGTGGCGACGGCGACGCTGATTGGCCCGAGCACCAGCACCGTTGGCGCATTATGCAGAAATGGCGAGCAAGCCATGGCCGTCAGCATCAGCGCGCCCAGGACGACGAGCGCTGGCAGGTTTTGAAGCAGCCCGGCCAGCCCATTCGCGATCAGACCGGTGCCGCCGGTGCTCTGCACGGCTTCGCTCAAGGGGGTGAGGGCGCCGATAAGGATTAAGACCTGTCCTTCGAGCGACAGATAGGCCTCGCGCATCGATAGCGCGCCGCTGGCCACCATCAGGACGGCCGCGCCGAAGAAGGCGACGGCCACAGGCACGATCTTGAAAGCGACCAGCAGCATGGCGATCGCGAGAATCGAAACGGCTGCATATCTCCGTGGAGGGCCGCCAACCTGTATGGCCCGCTCAACGAGCGGAAGGACGCCCAAGGCCTGCAAGGCCGTCGGCAGCGCTTTTTCGCCGGCTTGGAGCACCAGGACGTCGCCCGGGCGCAGCTTCACCTCGCGAAGGCGCTCCGATATCCGCGCGCCGTTGCGGCTGACCGCCAGCAGGTTCACGCCGAACTGTTGCTGCAGTTGCAGACGCGCCGCCGAATGGCCGGCGAGCACCGATCCGTTCTGGACCACCGCCTCGATCGATCGCATTTCTTCCTTGGCTTCGTCCTTTTCGACTTCCTTTCCCGCGCGCTCGTGCACCAGCGCGGTTCGAGTGAGGACGGCGTTCAATCCTTCCTGGGGTCCTTCGAGCAGCAGCGTGTCGCCCGCCCTTAGGCGCCGGTTCCCGCGCGGCGCCGCGATCCGTTCGCCGTCGCGGATCAGTGCGGTGGCTTTCACACCGTCATCGGCGAGTTTGAGCGCGCCCAGGGTGTTCAGCTCATCGGGCCAGTCATCGGGAAGCTGCGCTTCGGTCGCATAGGGCGCCGTCATCGCTTCGTCCAAGCCAGGCGCGCCTCGACGCTCAGTCGGTAGTAGCCGCCATCCAAAACTGACAAAAGCCAGCCCCAGCCCAGTCAGCACCAGCCCTACGGGCGCGAAGTCGAACATCTGGAACGGTTTGCCGAGCGTTTCTTCGCGGACCTGGCTGACAATGATGTTCGTGGAGGTGCCGGCCAGCGTCACCAGCCCGCCAAGCAGCGACATGAACGACATCGGCATCAGCAGCGATGAGCGGGCCGTCCCCGTGACCCGCGATAGGCGGATCGCCACGGGCATCAGAATGGCCAGGGCGCCGACGTTTTTGGTCGTCATCGACAACACCGCCGTCGCCGCGGCCAGGGCCGGCGCCTGTGTCGCCGTCGTCTTCAGCCGGGAGAGAAGGGGCTGAAGAAGCTGTTCGACAGCGCCCGACTTGGCGATCGCGGCGCTGATCACCAGGGCGCAGGCGATGATCACCACCACGTCACTGGTGAAGCCGGAAAACGCGCGCTTAGCCGGTACTATGCCGACCGCCACTCCGATGAGCAGGGCGATGAGGGCGACGATGTCATAGCGAAACCGACCCCAGGCGAATAACCCGACCGCACCCCCGACGATCGAGAACGCAAGAGTCTGCTGCAGCGTCATGAGCCCTCCTGCAGCGATTGACCCATCTAAAAATCGTGCTTCGAACCATCGTTCCATCCAGGCGCCGGGGCTGACACCGATCCAGCTGCTGGAGAGTCCACCGCCAAAGAGGCCCGCAATAATCGATGATGATCAGACAGACTGCCGAGGCCGCGGCTCGGAAGTGATCACCGCCGGAGCGACACGCCAAGGCTGACCAGCTGCGGAGTTCCATACAGAATGGTCTTGTCCGTATTCACGGCGGTGGCGACCCGCGCATCCAGGAGGTTCTGGGCGTCGACAAACAGTTGCGCATGCCGATTGATGGTCCATGTCGCGCGTGCATTGACGGTCGTCACCGTACCCAATGGATTGGCGTTTAGGTCGTCATCGAAGCGCTGGCTTTCATAGCGGCAGGAAAGGAAGACCTCGAGTGGACCGATGGGCCGCCAGTCGACGCTGGCAGTAGCCGTCACGCCAGGGGCTTGGGCTGGCCGCAAGCCGGTAAGGATCGGAGCGATCGTTCCACCGGTCACGCGCGCGTTTGTATAGGAGACCGCGGCTTCGATCTGCAGACGGTCACCGACGATGTCCTGGCGAGCCTGAGCCTCCACGCCCAGGGCATCGATCGCGGGGACGTTTTCCCGCTCCAGCACAGCCGGATTGAGCGAGTTGAGGGTCACATTGATGATCGGATCGGCAAGTCGATTGTAGAAGATGTCGGCATCGACGGATCCGGTGCGCCATCGTCGACCGCCGCCCCCCTCGACGCCGTAGAGTCGCTCAGGCTGGAGGCCGGCATTGGCGGCGATGGAGGTATTTCCTACCCGATAAGGACGGTAAAGCTCGTTGAGGCTTGGGGCGCGGAAGCCGACATAGGCCGCGACGCGGATGTAATCGCCATCTCCGAGATCGCGCTTCAAACCCAGCCGCCCAGTGGGCAGCACCCCGCCGCGGGCGGGATAGCGCGCATTTGTGAGCATTTGGCCGGTGGCGACCACCTCCTGCTGCAGTTCACCGTTCCAGTCGCGCCAGTAGTCGATCCGCGCGCCCCCCGAGATCAACCAGGGCCCTGCCGTCAGCGAACCCTCTGCGTAGGCCCCGGCGACCAGGTCGTTCCCGCCGGCGAGCCGGCGATCTGTGAAAAGAGTGGTGTAGTTGTAGAGCTCATGAGTCTGCCCCTCGGCCGCGCGAACATCGAATCCCGCCTCGACGCTCCAATTCTTTGTCGCCCGCCGCACGGCGCCGTTGGCGCCGTAGCCGTCGGCCGGGGTCGCGTACTGCAGGTCAGCTGGTTTGGCCGTGGCGTGACCGACCGCCTCGGACAAGGAAAGTTGCGAAAAGCCCGTCTGTCGTCCCCAGACCTGCAGATCGTAGCCGACGGCGGAGATTGTCGGCTGGCGAGCCCAGCTCAGACTTTCCGTCACACCCCTGCTGCGAGCAAAACCGCTGATGACTCCGGTTCCCTGGTCCTGAGCGAACGTCGAGACGCGGGTGGCGAGCACGCCGCCGCCTAGATCTGCTTCGTAGCGAGCCGTGCCCTCCACGTCATTGAGCGACAGGGGGGTGTCAGCGGCGCCGCGGCCGGCGATCACGGGAATCCAACCGTCGCTGCGCTCGCGGGCGGCGTCGATGAAGAGGACGCCCGGGCCCAATTGGGCGGCAGCCGCACCCGCTGCGCGGCGGTAACCGATTGCACCCGCTTCGGCATCGGCTCGCATTTGGCCCGGAACCAACTCGAGTTCCTTCAAGGCGATCGACCCCGTCAGCGCGCCGGCGCCGTAGGAGCCGGCTCCAGCGCCGCGCACCACTTCCGCGCTTTGGAGACCCTCCGAGGGAAGGTCGCTCCAGATCACCCAACCGCCGAACGGATCTCCTTGTGGCACGCCGTCAAGGGTGACAAGAGCGCGGCCCGCCCCTGAGGGCGCAATTGATCGCAGCGATACACCCTCGACCGTTGGGTTGGCCGACAGACTCGACGATCGGCGGAACAGAGAAAGGCCCGGAACCTGTTCCAGAGCCTGATCAAGCCGTGGTTGCTGTAACAGCAGGACCGGCGCCAACGCCGCCGTGGAGAAGACCTTTTCACCGGCGGCTGTATGCAGTCGAGATCCCGTCACCACGATGGTATCGACCGCAGACGGCGGTGTGGGCGGCGGGTCGGCGGCAGGTGTCATATTTGACCTCTATTGAGTGGTAGAGGTTGTCCCGTAGGAATTGGTTCCTGAGCCTCAGATTTCGGCGGCTCGACCTAGGCGGTCGGCCGATCATTACGATCACACTGCAGGTGAAGTTGTTCTTCAACGGGCCGCGTCGTTGGGGGCGTGGCGCGCCGAACGAGCGGGCTCAAGTGCCCAAAACAAGAGCCGTGATCCCGATCCCACCACCAAGCATGGTGGCGACGACACGATGGACGGCTGTCACGGCGGCCGGCGCACCGCTTAGCGACAGCAGAAACGCGACATAGGCCGTCACGCTGATCGAGAAGGTTCCGTAATTTGCCCACTGTAACGCGTGGGCGGCCCACGCAGAAACGGCGATTAGCGCGACGAGGGTCGCCCGATCAGGGACCAGCAGAGCGGTGAGCAGGGTGGCTGCGGCTGCTCCAACCAGCGGGCCTCCTATCCGCTGCGCGCCCCGGGTGAGGGTCTCTGCTCCCCCGCGTCTGAGCACCAGAAAAACGGTAAGCGCCGCCCAATAACCGTTTGGCAGGGCCAGTTTATCGTCGAAACGGGGAGGGCAAACGCGCGGCCCAAAAGGCCAGCGCCCTCAAGCGGAGCTGACGAGATGACGATCGTTACGATTGGAAAGTCCAAATGCCGCCGAACGAAGCGATGATGTCAGACGAGCGACGAAATCACGGCGAGGACCTGAAGGTTCCGCCCAAGCCAGGCCAGCCTCCCCGGCCGGCGACCGAGCCGAATGGCTCCGAAGGTTCATCGAAAGCGCCGGGTACTGAAACCGATCCGGCCACGGGCGAAACGACGCGGCAAAGGGGTTCAGATTGACCAGCATCAACAGTCGGACGCCGCAAAGCAAACGCGGCCCAGCCGCAAAGTGAGCGCGACGAGCTAGTGTCGGACAAGGCCACCGACAGGACCGCGAAAGCTGAACAGAATTCGGCGGGTCCGGATGGACCAGATGCCACCGCGGTGTCGGACGATGTTAAGAGGCCGGGTCCACCCAGGTAGATAGGCCTTGTCCGGTGGGGCGGGTTACTCGGGAAACCGATCGTATCCTAAGACAATCATCAGAGCCCAAGCTTTGATGATGGGCTGGTCTGACCAAGCTTCGCGCGCCGCACATAGCTGCGCATCGTCGCCAAACTCCGGTGCCGGGTGTGGCCCATGATCTCCTCATCGGGCACGCCATTTCGATAGGCAGTCGTCACGAACCCCGCCCGAAGGCCATGGGGACTGACAGGCTCCGCCAATGTCCCCTTGATCCCCGCTTGCGCAGCGCACTTCAAAAGGATCTGGCGAACCGCGTCCGTACTCAGCCGTCGGGATTCAGCGCGGCCACCACGGTTCACTTTTCGGAAAAGCGGTCCGGAGGTGATGTCGGCCGCGGTCAGCCAAGCCTGCAAGGCTGCGCAGGGGCATGTGTCTTCCGAGCGCCCGTTCGAAACTGCGATCTCGACGCCTTCTCCGAGCTTGTCGGTCTTTGACCGAAGAATCCGCAGTTTCATGCCGTCGTCGGACCATACAACATGCTCGAGATCGAGGCCGATGAGTTCGGATCGGCGCAAAGCGCCGGCGAATCCCAGCAGTAACAGAGCGCGATCCCGTCGACCCTTAAGGTCGTCGCCGCAGATGCGAGTAAGCTTTTGCACCTCTCTTGTCGTCAGCGCCGCCGAACGGCGGGCAACGCTGCCGTGGGTTCGACCGATGCCGCGGAGTGTCTCGCGTATGGCTGGGTGTTTGGTGTCGAGCGGTGCGCCGGCAACGCCGGAAGCTCTGGCGATCGCTGCAACTCGACGCCGCAAGGTCGGCAGAGCGTAGCCCTCGCCGGCGGCGGCCAGGTAGGCGCCCACGATCTGTGGGGTGGCCGGCATGGCCCGAAGACCATTGCGCTCACACCAAGTCTGATAATTGGCCAGGTCGGTCGCGTAGGCCTTCAGCGTGGCTGGGGCGTCGGCGGCGTCCTGATAAGCCTGGGACTTGGCGAGCGCCATGGCGGCACGGGCACTCTGCCGTTTGCGGATCGGACGATCCATCGGACCCTCAGGGTGACGAATAACACGCGATAATGATCCTTCTCGCGTGTTATTTTTCCGTTAAAACGCTCGTCGATAGGTAGCGGCGACGCTCCATCCCGTCTGCGGCTCCAGCACCGCCCAGATGTCTTCTCCCGGGCAACTCGAAAGAAGGAACCTGGCCCGTTCTCCGGATTGGTCGCTCCCAAGTTTATGGCGGTGTCGGGCGTAAATAATCAGACTGAGCACGAATTTCGTGCGGCGGAGGGCGCGCACGTACCAGATCCTGTAGAGTCCTGCGTCTGTGTCATGCTGGCGGGCTCGTATCGAATACGGCACCGTAAATTCGTATCAGGTCGTCTACCACAGCAGGGTGCTTGTCGAAATCCAGCCGGTCGGTCGCCGAGAGGTCGGTGGCGCTAACCCGGTCGAATAACGCAAAACAGACCTGGCCGTTGTTGAACCGCGATCGGTAGGCGAGTCCATCAATTGACGGAAAGGCCGCGAACAGATCGAGCGCCAGCCGCCGTGAGGGCCCATAGTCGTCAACACTGATCTCCCCGGCATGAACACCGTGCCACTGCAGCCCCTCGTCCATGATCTTCGCGAGTTGCATGGGCCGTTGCGTTCGCAGCCGGGTGGCTGTGCGACTATCCGCCTCGGCTCGACGGAGGACGCGGCCCGGGCGTCGCAGGATAGTCTCCACAAAGGCGCCCGGCAGAGCTAAGGCCCCGTAGAGCGTACGGAATTGCCCCGACGGTGCGTCGAACCGATTACCGGGCGGCCGACCCGGCGCAGGGCCGAAGAACACAGGCCCGTCGCTCTGACGATGAACGCGCACAAACTCGGTCCCCTGAGGGACATCCAGCGGCAAGACACCGTTGGCGAACCGAGATGCCGACGCGCCCCCCGCCATCGATCATCCCTCGTCGAGACCAAGGTAGGCGCGCGCAGCGTCAACCACCGCGTCGGCCCGGCCTGCCCGAAGCGCTTCGATGGGCGCCACGTCAAGGTTTGGGTCGGGATCAATCAGAAACTGCAGGGCCGACCAGCCGCCGGCCTCGGCGAACAGGGGAACGACCATGGAAAGGCCAGAGACGAAAGTCGTCTTGGCCCCACCCTCCACGAACTGCAGGCGAGGCAGGACGATCTCATCGTCGTCCATCATCCCCAGCGCTGTCCCCGCCTTGATGCGCTTGTGCAGCGCCTGCCGGGTCACGCCCAAGAGTTCCGCCCCTTGGGTCAGGGAGAGCCCGCCGCCGGCCTTCTCCAGCAAGTTGGCGCGCAGCTGGGCGAAGCGGTGCTCGTCAGCCGCGTCGCCTGAGGGCGAGGCTTCCGCGTCCGCGAGCAGTTTCGCCGAAAGCTCGAACTGCTGAGTGGCCACGTCGAGATGTTTGGCCAGTTCCTCCGACGCCCGGCTGCGGTCGTGATGAAACAGAACGAGCAGCTCGCTGCGTGCTGCGGTTAGATCGCAGAGCGTGAAGAAGGCGTCGCCCAACAGCCGCTCGGCCCGACCGGTGGGCGTCCACCGATGCATCAATGCGTTTCGGACCTCCCGCGAGTGGTGCAGGCAGGTGTCGATCTGGGCGTGATACCAGCGGCTGGTGGCCTTGTAGCGTGGGTGAGCCCTGCGAGCCGGCAAGCGAAATTCCACCTCCGCCTCAGCGAAGGCCGCGCTTAGCAGGATGGCGGCATGGCTGATCCGCGGCGGGAAGATCGAAACCGTCCGCAGGGCGGACCACATGGCCGAGTGCATCTCGACCTGCAGCGCCGAATCCTGGCGCAGGGTCTCGAGTTCTGGGAATCGGTAGAGGGGAATGTAGGCCCCAACATCCAGGTCGTAGTTGGCCAACGGCCGAATTGCGGTCGTGAGCGCCATAGATCCGGCTCGGGGCTCAGTCTTAACCGCCGGACCGCCGGCGTAGAAGTGATACCGGCGGGTCGGCGCCACCTGTTGATAGACCAAGGCCTCCAGCCATTCGGTGAAGCCCATGCCCGCCTCGCGGGCTCTAACCTCGGCCACGGCGCGAGCCGCGGGATCCATTTCGTAGAGGGTGTCGAAACTGCTCATCGTCATCGGTCCTAGCACCATCAGCAGCAAGGTTGATAGTGCTAGGTTGATATTGGCCTAAGTGTGTCAATTATCAACCGCTAGAGCCAATTGGAAGGCGTGACGGGTCGCCTTGTTCCATTTTCAGGCGGTTCGGGTCAGCGCCGCTTGCGACGGCCAGGCCACGGCAGGACGCCGTCGAGTTCCCGAAGCAGCACCCTTGTCCGTCGATCCGAGCGAGCATGCGACCGCCCGCGCCATCGACATCAGCGGCTTCGAGGTGTCCGACGGGAGCACGATCAGCGTGGGGCGCGATTGGAAGGACACCGGTCTCAAGGGGCGCTTCCTCCACCTGGTGGATCGCCAAGCCTGCGACCTTTTCCATACGGCGCTGTCACCGAGTTTTAACGCCGCCCACGCGAGCCATCTCCACCTCGACGTCGGGCGGATTCGCAGCTGCCTGTAGGCGGACACTGAGGACCAGCGTCGCGCCGAGGCCGCAGAAAGAGCCGGGTGATGCGCGCGTCGGCCGCCTTGAGCCGATCGGTAAGCTCGTCGGCGGCCTGCTCGAGCTGGACCGGACAACGATTCCTGGAAGTCCAGCGACACGGCCACCAGGATTTCCTCCGGGCCCAGATGCATGCTGTGCACTTCAGACACCGCGCGAACCCGCGGGTCAGCCTGTAGGATAGAGCGCACCTCATCGACCACCGGCTTGGCCGCGGCCTCGCCGGTCAGAAGGCTTCGGGTCTCGGCGCCAAGGATGAACGCGATCATCGCCAGCAACAGCCCAATGCCAATGGAGGCCAAGCCGTCGGCCCACGGCGCCCCAAGCCAAGCCGCGGCCACAACGCCGGCGGCCGCCACTGCGAGTCCAACGATCGACGCCGCGCCTTCGGCGAACACCTCGAACACGCCCGGGTCCTTGCTGACATGGATGGCCCGCAAAAGCGAAGGTTTGGGCGAGCGCCTGGCGATCGCCGACCGCGTGCTTTCGGCGGCGCGCATGCTGATCACCAGAGACGCGACCTCAAACACGGCCGAAAGGGCGATGACGGCCACGCTGAAACCCGCATGCTGAATAGGAGCCGGATGCAGCAGCTTCTGCACGCCTTCGTAGAGGGCCAAGGTGCCGCCTAGGGCAAAGATCAGCAGGGCGACAACGAAGGTCCAGAAGTAGACCTCCATGCCGTAGCCGAAGGGGTGCTGCTCGTCCGGAGGCTGAGCGCCGCGATGCGTCCCGTACAGCAGCAGCAACTGGTTGAGCGTATCAATGACCGAATGGATCGCTTCGGTAAGCATGGCCGAACTGCTGCTCAAGCCGAACGCGCCGAATTTGACGACCGCCACCGCCACATTGCCGATAAGCGCGGAATAGATTGAGATCTGCGATCCGCTCGCCATCGCGGCAAGTTCACCTTCTCGACTGGCCGCTTGGCCATTGCACGGCCGCAAGCGCCGATGAGGTCTTGTCAGGCCCGGCGCACGAATCGCCGCGGCGCGGTCGGCAGGACCACCTTGGCCGCGGGTCGGCCGGGAACTGCGCCAGTCAGGCGACCAGGTCCTCAGTCGTGGGCCGCCAACCGCTCGGCCGCCGACAGGTGTTTGCGCAGTACGGGAAGGCTCTTGCGGGCCAGCGCCGCGGCCCCACCGTGACCGTGCGCCGCCTCCGCTTCAAAATCAGCAATATCGTGCTCATGGTCGTTGATCATGTATTTGGCGAACTCGCGGTCGAACGATGGCCCAGAGAGCAGCGCAAGCTTCGCGCGCTCAACGTCCGCCTCGGCCATCGCCCCGCTGGGCGGAGAGACACCCAGGGCGTGAGCGACGGAGATCGCCTGATCACGCGCCTTGGTGTGATCGGCGACCAGCATCGCGCCGAACGCCCGCATACCCGGAGTGGCGCCATGCTGTTGGGCGACACCTCCAAGCATGATTTCCGAATTGTCGCCCTTGATAGCCTTTGTGATGAAGTCGCGATCATCACCTGTCGCCGCGGCGAAAGCCGCCCCCGACGCCGCGATGGACGCAACGCACACGACAATAAGTTGGAGGAGCTTCATCGGTCTTTTCCGCAACGATGCACGAGACTCCGTAACCCCATTCGAAACCAACGGTTCCCCGCTCGGGGCCCGTAGGCCGCCATCGCGCGGTGCGGCCCCGCGGAAGCCATCGTCGATCCGTGGACGCCATCGCCCCGCCATTCGATGCTTTGAAAACCGCTGGCTGACCAACTACCCGATTGGGCCGCCCTCAGCTCTGGCCGATATGGCCGGACCGGCGACGTTCTGCGGACACCAAACGCACGGAGCCTGCCCGACCGAGCCTCTTCGCCGGCCAGTGCGAGACCGTCGCGATGCGGATCGCGCTCCCCACCCTGGCGGCGAGCGCGAGCGGCAACTGCGCGACCGAGGCGAATGTCTTGCCGATGAAAAGCAGCGGGTTCAGCGGCTTGCCGCCATAGCGCAACTCCAAGTGAAGATGCGGTCCGGTCGAGTCGCCGGTGCTGCCGACATAGCCCACCACATCCCCCGCCTTCAGCACTTCGCCGGGACTGAGGTCCGCGGCGGGCGCGCGGAGGTGCGCATAGAAGCTCACCAGCCCGCTCGGATGGTCGACCTCGACGAACCGGCCGTAGCCGGATTTGACGCCGCTGTCCTCGACGACGCCGTCTTCAAGGGCGTGGACAGCCGTGCCGAGGGGCGCGGCGATATCAACGCCGGCATGCAGGCGTGCGCGCACCTCCCAGGGCAGTCGCCGCAGGCCGAAAGGCGAGTCCACGGCGTATCCGGGCAGCGGATCAGTGAAGGCGACAGCAGATGTCGCTGGCTTTGGCTGCATTTCCGGCGCGGTTTGGATGAATAGGGGATCCGGAACCGGCGCGACCGCCCAGGCGCGCGTCGCGACCAGTGCAACAGCTAGACCGATGGCTGGCCGCCAATGGCGACGTTTACTCAGCGTCGTCAACTAGCGCTCATTGCCGGTATCAATAACGCCGTTATTTATAAAGTTCTGCGTATCCACCGCCGGCGTGTAGCAACTACTTTTGGCCGAACGGTGGCGGCAATTTGCCAACTTCAGGCTCGTGGCCGGGTTACGCGTCGGGTAACCGCCAGCGAAGGCCGGGCCTTAAGCCACCTTCAGGACCACCTTACCCACCACATGATCGTCTTTCAGATGCCGCTCGGCCTCAGCCGCCGCCTCAAGGGAATACACCCTGTCCACAGCGACCCTGACTTTACCTTCGTCGATCAAGCAGCCGATTTCATTGAGCTGGCCGCCGTCGGGCTGAGCCGTATAGCGTCTGGCCGTCACGCCAGCAGCCGCGGCTTTGTCCGCATCGGGCTCGTGTACGGTGGAGATCAGGGTCCCGCCCCGCTTCAGGACCTGCCAGGACCGCTCTTCGGTCTCTCCGCCAATGAGGTCGTAGACTAGGTCGGCGTCCCGGACGATTTCCTCGAACCGCTCGGCCTGATAGTCGATGACCCGATCGGCGCCGAGCCCCTCGACGAAGGCCCGGTTGTCGGCCGAGGCGGTCGCGAAGACCTCGGCCCCCCTGACCTTGGCGAACTGCACTGCGAAGGGTCCGACGCCGCCCGACGCACCGTGGATCAGCACGCGCTGTCCAGCCTTCAGTCGGCCGTGGGTGAACAGGCCCTGCCAGGCGGTCAGGGCCGCCAAGGGCGCCGATGCCGCCTGCACCATGTCCAGGGTCGCGGGCTTGCCGGCGCATACATCGGCGGGGGCGCTCACCCATTCGGCATAGCCGCCGCGATCCTGCGGCAGCATGGCGAAGACCTCGTCTCCTACTTTGAAGGCTGTCGTCCCCGCCCCGACCTCGGTGACCACCCCCGCCGCGTCGCGGCCCAGCGTGACGGGCAACTTGTCCGCCGTGACAGCCGGATACTTGCCCTCGCGAATCTTGTAGTCGACCGGGTTGACGCTGGCGGCCCGGATCTCGATCAGCACTTCGCCCTGCGCTGGAACGGGCTTGGGCAGGTCCTCGAGCCTGAGGACGTCGGTACCGCCAAATTCATGAATGCGGACGGCTTTCATGGTGTTGTCTCCTTCTTGATTGCGCTTACGAGACGGGCGACTACGGACCGCCACGGCCGCCGACGGCGCCGAAGACCTGGCCGGTCGAATAGCTCGCCTCCGGCGAGGCGAGCAGCACATAGAGCGCCGCCAGCTCTGCGGGCTGGGCCGCCCGCCCGATCGGCGTGTCGGCGCCGAACTTCGGCAAGGCGTCCGTCGGCTGGCCGCCGGTCACCTGCAGCGGGGTCCAGACCGGCCCCGGCGCGACCGCGTTGACGCGAATTCCCTTTGGCGCGAGCTGTTTGGCCAAGCCCTTTGACCAGATCATGATCGCGCCCTTGGTGGCGGCGTAGTCGATGATGTTCTTGCCGGGATCGTAGGCGTTGACCGAGGCGGTGTAGATGATCGCCGATCCTGGCCCAAGGTGCGGGACGGCCGCCTTGGTGATCCAGAACATGGCGTAAAGATTGGTCTTCATTGTCGTGTCGAACTGCTCGGTCGTGATGTCGAGGATCGAATCCTGTGAGATCTGCCGCGCGGCGTTGCTGACCAGGATATCGAGGCCGCCGAGTCGGCCCGCCGCCTGCGACACCAGATGCTGGCAGAAAGCTTCGTCGCGGATGTCTCCTGGAATCGGGGCGGCCTTGCGGCCTTCGGCGCGGATGAGCTGCACCACCTCCTGAGCGTCGGGCTCTTCCTGCGGCAGGTAGTTGATCGCGACATCCGCGCCCTCGCGGGCAAACGCGATCGCCGCGGCCCGGCCCATTCCGGAATCCCCTCCGGTGATCAGGGCCCTGCGGCCCGCCAATCGACCCGAGCCGCGATAGCTCGTCTCGCCGTGGTCCGGCCGGGGCGTCATCTGGCTGGTCAAGCCTGGCCAGGGCTGCTGCTGCGCCGGGAAAGGCGGGCGCGGATATTCCGTGACCGGGTTCGGGGGTGGTCCCACGGGCTCTGGCGAGCGCAGCGGCCTGTCGGGCCCCGGCTGCGCGGCCGCCGCCGATCCCACCGCGGCGACCAGTCCGGTGGCCATGCCGCCCACCAGCAGGCGGCGCGCGGCGTCTGGATTATCGTTGTTCATGCCAGGCCCTCTGGCCCGCGCCTCGCACTGGCGAACACGGGTGAGCCAGTAACAGCCCGTCGTGGACGCGGTTCCGACAGCTTCGCTTGCGTTCCACCGAGATAGGAGGATGACGATGCGGCGGCCGCGATCTTCGCCAGGTTTGCGCGGACCTCGGAGATAGAAACGTGGGCCCGGCAGTGCGGTCCTCCAGCTTGCGAGGCCTCCAGCTCAGGTGAATCTATCGCATATTGAAGTGATCGATCACCGCGGCTGCTACATCGCCGGGCGCCTCCCGCATCGGGAAATGGCCGACATCCGGGAGGTCAAGCCGGCGGTAGCGACCACTGAAGAGCTCATCTTTGCCCTGCGTGCTCGCCGGCAGGACCGTGCCGTCGGCGAGGCCCTGGATCACCAGCGTGGGCGGGCTGAGGACGCGGACCTCGCGGACCTGCTCGCGCAAACGGTCGTAGCGCGGGTCTTTGGGGTCGTTCGGACGCCACCGGGACCGGTAGCTGTGGAAGGTGATCGCAAGCCAGTCAGGATTGGCGAAGCTGCTTGCGGTCTCCTCGAACTCGCCGGGCTCGTACCAGTCCGGCGGAGCCCAGGTGTCCCACAAAAGGCGGACGAACCCGACCGGATCTTCGGCCACCTTATCGCGTCCGAGATCGGCCGCCATGAACCACTGATACCACCAGGCCCGGGACTGTTCGAAGGGCGGGACTTTGAATGCCCCATTCGGCGCATAGCCAAGGGACAGCGCTGCGATGCCATCGAGGCGTTCAGGGACAGCGGCGGCTAGCGTATAGGCGACGCGTGCGCCCCAGTCGTGGCCAACGATACCGAACCGATCCACGCCCAGGGCCCCGACGAAATCGAGCGCGTCCTGCGCCAACGCCTCGGCGCTGCCGTCGCGGAAAACTGCCGGGTCCTTGAACGTCGTCTTCCCGAAGCCCCTCAGCCAAGGCGCGGCCCATTGGAAGCCGGCGGCTTCGAGACGTGGGGTCACGCGGCGCCAGGTCGTGGCGTCATCCGGCCAGCCGTGCAGCAGCAATAGAAAGGGCCCGTCCTTCGGACCACCGCTTTCGAAGGCGATGTCGAGGAGGTCGGTTGCGAGGTGTTGCATGGGCCGCCCTTCGTTCAATCTCAAATCGGCGCTTTCATTGGCCGTCACCGTCACCCGTGGCGACGACGACACGGTCCACACGCTTCCGAGCAGTGGCCGCGCCCGAGCCGTCAGGCAGCGGCAAATTCCTCAATCATCCTGGCGCAGAAAGCCGGCAGATCGTCGGGCTTGCGGGACGTGACCAGGCGTCGATCCACGACAACCTCCTCATTCACCCAGTTGGCGCCGGCATTGCGCAGGTCCGCCTCCAGCGATGGCCAGGACGTCATCTTCCGACCTTCGATCGCTTCGGCGTTGATGAGCGTCCAGGGACCGTGACAGATCGCGGCGATCGGCTTGTGGTCGCGCGCGAACGACCGGACAAAGTCCACCGCTTCGGCTTTCATGCGCAGCTTGTCCGGATTGGCGACCCCGCCGGGAAGGACGAGGGCGTCGTAGTCGGCCGCGTTGGCGGACGACAAGGCGCGATCGACAGCCACCATATGGCCCTTCTCGTCGTGCTCCATGCCCTGGATCTGCCCGACCTCCAAAGAGATCACGTCGACTTGGGCCCCCGCCGCCTTCAGCGCTTCGACCGGCTTTTCCAGTTCAGACTGTTCAAAACCGTTCGTCGCCAGGACCGCGACCTTTCGCCCTTCCAACCGTTGATCCGACATCAAAACCTCCGTTCCATGGACTAGAAAATTTTCGCTTTCAGGCTGCTTCGGCCTCTGCCAGCCGCCTATTGCCGGTTGGGAGCCTCGAACACGCCGACCAACTCGCCATCGGCCAGCACCCGGCCCTTCATCGCGTCGACGAGCGCGCGCAGGTCTGCCGACTCGGGATTCAGGGTGAGCGGGGCATCCAGGGCGAACATCTGGAAATGGTAATGATGGGGGCCCGTGTCCGGCGGGTGGGCGCGGTCCAAAATAGCCAAAAGAGCCGTTGTCGTTACGCGCCTGTACGACGTGCTGCGGCGAGACCAGGCGCGCGTCGTTGGCCAAGCCTTCCGGCAGCGAGACCGCATCTGCGGGGATATTCCAGATCAGCCAGTGCACGAATGGCGTCTCTCGGGGCGCGTCGGGATCTTCTAGGATCAGCGCATAGGCGCCCGCGCCTTCCACGGGCGTCCATCGCAACGGCGGCGACAGGCTGTCGCCATAGGCGCTGTGGCGAAGATCCAGAGCGCCATCCGCGCCCAGGGCGTCGGAAACGACCTCCAGCAAGGTCGCCGGGTTTCGCGGTTTGATGCGCGCCAGGCTGAGGGCCTGAGGGGAATGCGACGGCGCGGCGCTGGACATGAGATTCTCCTCTTCGGCCTGGCTGGCTTTCGCGCCCGTTGGCGGCGCTTCACCGGTTGGTTCGGTGACGCTCCTGCGGCGTCACCGCGCCGGCTGCATCGGCGTCATTCTCGACGTCGCCCTCGTCGGTATTCTCGCCTTGTAAGATGTGCGGGTTTTCGCCGGTGATCGTCGTGCCCTTGGAAGCGCCGATACCCGGGTTGTCCTTAAGGTCGTCGCGGGAAAGCGTCGTCGGGGTGTGGCCGGATGGGGCGTGCTTTGATGTGGTCATCGGGGTCTCTCCAATCGGTGTTCAGCCGGACTTCGATCGCGGTTCGCCGCGCGCGTCTTGGCGCCTTGGCCGCGCTGCGCCTCGGTTCGGACAGGCCGCCTACCGTGGCCATGGTTGTCCCCTGACTTTCATCCTCAGCTTAACCCGCGGCGTCAGCGGACGTTTCAGCTTGGCGGCAAACTTAGGTGAGTCCGAAGCTTAGCTGCGGAAACTTGGCTCGTGCTCTTCGCTTGTCTTGCCGGCGCCGATCGACGTGACCACCTGACCGGCGTTCTTGAGTTTGTCCTCAACGGAGACGACGAGCTCATCCCAACTCTTGACGAACGATCGGAGCCCGTCGCGCTCGAGGGCGTCCGCAACCGCTGAAAGATCCACGCCATGGGCCGCTAGCTCGGCGATGGTCGCGCGCGATTCCTCATAGCGGTGACTGATTGTATTCGGCGTGGGTTCGTCCATCGACGCAACGGCTCTCAGCGTGGCTTCTGGAACGGTGTTTACAGTATCGCGGGCGACCAGTTCCGTGACGTAACGGGTCGGCGCGAAGGCCTTGTCCTTTACACCGGTGGAAGCCCAAAGCAGACGCTGCAAGCTTGCGCCTTGTCCTGCGAGATCTTTCCAACGCTGTGACGCCGCCGTTTCTTCATAAATCTCATAAGCTAGCCGCGCGTTGGCCAGGGCCGCGGTCCCATGCAGCGCCGCTTTCGCGTCCAGGCTCAGCGCACTCGGCAGGTCGGCCAACCGCTTGTCCACCTCGGTGTCCACCCGACTGACGAAGAACGAGGCCACGCTTTCGATACCAACCAGATCTTCACCCGCGGCGGCTCGCCGCTCCAAACCGGTCAGAAAGGCGTCCAGGACGGCGCGATACCGATCGAGGGAAAAGATCAGCGTGACGTTGACGCTGATACCGTCGGCGATGCTCTCGGTGATCGCTGGCAAAGCGGCCTGCGTCGCGGGGATTTTTATGAAAAGGTTGGGCCTGTCGACCAGCCACCACAGGCCGCGCGCTTCGGCGGCCGTGCGTTCCGCGTCGCCGGAGATGCGCGGATCCACTTCGATGGAGACCCGCCCGTCCCTCGTTCCCGTCCGGGCGAATACAGGGTGCAGGACGTCGCAGGCCGCGCGCACGTCCCACGCCGTCAGCAATCTCAAGGCTTCTGCGGCTGCCACCCCTCGCAGCGCGAGATCGCGGAGTTGATCCTCATAGCCGGAACCCCCGCTGATCGATTTCGAGAAGATCGTCGGATTGGTGGTGACGCCGACGATCTCCCCGGTCTCCACCATGCGGGCCAGGTCGCCGGAGATAAGTCGAGCCCGGCTAAGATCGTCGAGCCAGATGGCGACCCCTTCGGCCGCGAGGCGGCTGATCGTTTCGGTCACGCGTTTTCCTATCCGCTTAACAGCATGATCACCCTCCAACGCCCGCCGGGGCGAGGCGATGCAAAAAGGCCTACGAGCGGGGGCTGGCGGCGCTTGCCCAGCCGCGCTTGGCCAACCTGATGCTGGAATGCACCCGTTGGCTAGAGATCGGGACATGGACGCAGACGGATGAGCTCGTGTGGCGGTGGCGGCGCGAGGGTCGGGTGGATGAATTCGCCGAAGGCCAGCTGGGCCGCATGCGGCGCAAAATCCGCAAGCGCGGCCAGCGATTGTCACATCTCGAAGCCCAAAGGCGCCATCGCTTGCTCATCAAGGCCAAGAAGCTGCGCTATGCGGCGGAATTCCTAGCCGAGACTTTCGTCGCCCAAGCCGACAGCGGCGCTTGGTGGAGGCTCTCGAAGCGTTACAAGGCGCCTTGGGTGACCTTCATGATATCGACGTCGCGCCTGAGCTGGCGCTGCAACAGGTTCGCGATCGGTCCCCCGAAGCCGGCTTTGCCGCGGGGTTGGTCGTGGCAAGCCGGAGGGCGGGCGCGGGCCGAGCCGGAGTTGCCGCATCAAAGGCTTTCGCCCATTTCGTGACGGCCAAGCGCTTCTGGCGGCACGGGTAGCGCCCGTCGGTCCAATCATGCGGCGCGGGCTCATTCTATCGCCAAAGATGCCGCCTGCGTGCCAGCGGCGCGGTTGCAATGCCCGCAATGACATAGCGCGTCCAAACGGGAGCGGAGGCCAGACGATAAATGACCGGCCCGCACAAGCACCCGCACACATGAAGGTTCGGACCGACCCACCCACTGGTGGGCGTGGTGTTCAACCCCCTGGTCTGTGTACCGAGGATCGTTCGTCGCATCACTTTCAACGTTCAGCCATTTATGCAGGGGGAACCATCAGCGGGGAAGCTATGGCCAGCCGAGACGAGGACGCCGCCGCCATTGTCGGTCCCGCCCCTGGCGGGGTCGGATTGCTGATCATCGATCTCATCAATCCGATGGATTTTCCGGGCGCCGAGGCCATGCGCGCCGAGGCCGAGGCTGCAGCGGATATCGCGCTCACCCTTCGGGCCGAGTGCGAGCGCCTCGGCGTGCCGGTCGTCTATGTGAACGACAACTACGGCCAGTGGCATTCTGAAAGGTCGAAGATCGTCGAGGCCTGTGCGGCGCCGGACAAAATTGGTTCCGCGATCGCCGCCCGCTTGGCGCCGAGGGAGGACGACTACTTCATCATCAAGCCCCAGTTTTCCGGATTCTACGCCACCAACCTGCCGGTGCTGCTGCCAAGATTGAGCGTCAACCGCCTGGTTCTGACCGGCATCGCCGCCGACATCTGCGTCCTTTTTACCGCGGCCGACGCTCACATGCGCGAATACGGACTTTGGATTCCGGACGATGCGGTAGCCAGCGAATCGAACGAACGAACGCAGTGGGCCCTGGACATCATGCGCAACAGCATGGGCGCCGAGACCCGACCCACGCGGGGCCTGTCGCTTGAGGCTTGGGTCGCCCGATCGGAGCATGACGAGGGCTCGGCCTCATAAGGCCCCGAGCCTGTCGATCCGCTGTGATCGATCGAGCTTAAGTTACTGCAACGCTTGAGTATTTCCGTTTTCGCCGGAACGCAGCTCCGTCTCCGAAGTTTAGCCAACTCGTCAGGAGACTCCCATGAGCGATCTTCGTCCCTTAGCGGTCGTGACCGGCGCGTCGTCGGGTATCGGCTATGAACTCGCCAGGCTCTGCGCCGAGCATGGCCACGACCTTGTGCTTGCCGCCGACCAGCCATCGATCGTCGAGGCCAAGCAGGCCTTCGAGGCCATGGGCGCTAAGGTCGAAGCCGTGCAGACGGACCTGTCGACCGAGAACGGCGTGCAGGATTTGCTTGATCTGATCGCTGGACGCCCGGTCGATGTCCTGTGCGCCAACGCCGGTCACGGCCTGGGCCACGGATTCCTCGACCAGGACTGGAAACAGGCCCGCCACGTCGTCGACACCAACATCACCGGCACGCTGTTTCTCGTCCACACCGTCGGCCAGGGCATGCGGTCCCGCGACCGGGGCCGCATCCTCTTCACCGGCTCGATCGCCGGCTTGATGCCGGGCTCGTTCCAAGCCGTCTACAACGGCACCAAGGCCTTCGTGGACAGCTTCTCCTTCGCCCTGCGCAACGAGCTGAAAGACACGGGCGTCAGCGTCACTTGTCTGATGCCAGGCCCGGTGGACACCGAGTTCTTCGAGCGCGCCGACATGATGGACACCAAGGTCGGCCAGGATAAGAAGGCCGATCCGGCCAAGGTCGCCAAGGTCGGCTTTGAGGCGATGATGAAGGGCGAAGGCGACGTCGTCGCCGGCTTCAAGAACAAGCTGCAAGCCGCGGTGGCGGCGGTGACGCCTCAGTCCCAGCTCGCCGAGATGCATCGCGGCATGGCCGAACCGGGCTCAGGCCAATCCTAATGGTGAGGGAAGGTGTCGTCGCCGCGATGGTCACGGGCGCCGGATACCAGGTCACCGGCGGCGACAGCGCCAAGGATATTTGAGGAACAGCATGATCTCCAGCGAGACGGTCCCGGACGACGCCCTGAAGCACAAAGCCGATCGCGAAAGCGACGACGCCATGGCGGTGCGAGCGGTCACCGTTGGCAAACCCCGCAACGAAGTCTTCGCCTTTTTCCGCGACTTCCAGAATCTGGCGCGGTTCATGGAGAACATCGAGCGCGTCGATCTCGTCGACGACACCCACTCCCACTGGGTGGTGAAAGCGCCGGCCGACCACCGGGTCGAATGGGATTCGATCCTGACCCGAGAAGAGCCTGGCCGTCTACTGGCCTGGGAGACCGGTCCGGACGCCGAGGTTAAGAACCATGGCCGGGTGGAATTCCGGGATGCGCCCAGCGGCCGGGGGACCGAGATCCACGCGACCATCGTCTACGAACCGCCAGGCGGTGCGCTGGGCAAGGTCATCGCCACCCTTTTCCAGACCGAGCCGGGGATGCAGGCCAAACGAGACCTGCGCCGGCTGAAGATGCTGCTCGAAACCGGCGAGATCGCCACCACCGAATACCCGGACGCCGCGCCGCGCTTCAAGAAATCCGACGCCTCCGACGAGGCCAAGGCCGCCGAAACGCGCTGATGGCCCCTGCCCTTTCTTACTCTTTGAGGAACCGCCAATGCGCGCCGTAACTTGGCACGGCAAGCACGACGTGCGCGTCGACACCGTGCCCGATCCCAAGATCGTCAATCCGCACGACATCATCATTAAGACCACGGCGACCGCGATCTGCGGCTCGGATCTGCACCTCTACGACGGGGTGATTCCGACCATGGTCTCCGGCGACATTCTCGGTCATGAGTTCATGGGCGAGGTGGTCGAAGTTGGCCCTGACGTGACCAACCTGAAAGTCGGCGATCGGGTGGTGAACCCCTTCACCATCGCCTGCGGCCAGTGCCACCACTGCAAATCGTCGTTTTTCAGCGCCTGTGAGAACTCCAACCCGGCGGACAAGGCGCCGATGATGGAAGCGCTCTACGGCTACGCCGGCTCGGGCCTGTTCGGCTATTCGCACATGATGGGCGGGTATGCGGGGGGTCAGGCGCAATACGTCCGCATCCCGTTCGGCAACGTCGGGCCGATCAAGGTCCCCGATGGTCTCGACGACGAGCAGGTGCTGTTCCTCTCCGACATCTTCCCCACCGCCTATCAGGCGGCGGAAAACTGCAACATCCAAAAGGGCGACACCATCGCCGTCTGGGGACTGGGACCGGTCGGCCAGCTTTGCGTCAAGAGCTGCTTCCTGCTTGGCGCGGAGCGGGTGATCGCCATCGATCACCGGCCAGCCCGCTTGGATATGGCCAAGGCGTCCGGCGCCGATGTGATCAATTTCGAGGAAGCTCGGGTCAATCAGGCGCTCAGCGAGATGACCGGCGGCCGCGGGCCAGACCACTGTATCGATTGCGTGGGCCTGGAGGCCCACGGCTGGTCGGTCGATAACGTGTGGGACTTCGTCAAGACCACGCTGAAGGTAAGTTTCGACCGGCCGCATGTGCTGCGCGAGGCGATCGTCGCGTGCAAACCCGGCGGCACGCTGTCTATCCCGGGCGTCTACGGCGGTCTCCTGGACAAGGTTCCGTTCGGCGCGGCCTTCGGCAAGGGCCTGACCTTCAAGATGGGCCAGACCAACATGCATAAGTATCTCGCGCCGCTGTTGCAGCGGATCCAGAACGGAGAGATCGACCCAGGCTTCATCATCAGCCACCGTCTCGACCTCGAAGCCGCCCCAGGGGCCTACAAGAACTTCCACGATAACCAGGACGAATGGACCAAGGTGGTCCTGCGGCCGAATTAGGGGGAGCTAAGACAATGGATTTCGACCTCAACCAGTTCGCCGGTCGGATACGCG